>JASHYZ010000338.1 GCA_030042795.1 Terriglobia bacterium
ACGTGCCCCCAAGCCCGAGCCCAGAGACGCCTCAAAAAGGCGAAGCATCACCCCGCCTTCACCGATTGCCGCCCCAGATACATATTGACGTTCCCGGTGCAGGGCCAACAGCAGGTCCCAAAGCTGGCGAATGGAGGAGGCGTCGTAGCCCTCGAAGAGACGATCACCGCGCTGGCCGTGGAGGTCCGCATACACACTTCCGCCGAGCGCCCCTCCATCCGAGCGCCCCAGTAGCAACAGACGATTGCCTGCGCGCTTGAATTCCTTAGTCACAATGCGGTTCACATTCGGCACGCGTCCCATAGCCGCCACAGCCAGCGTAGGCGGTACGTCAATCCTGCGGCCCTCCGCCTCAAAAGTGCCCGAGCTGGAATCTTTTCCGGAAATAAACGGTACCCCGATTGCGCGGGAGAGCTCGGCAATGGCGCTCACCATCTCCTTGAGGTCCCAGGCCGTCTCGGGCCGGAGTCGCGGCGTATAGAAGTTGTCGCACAACACGATTTCGCGGTAGTCGACGCCGGCCACCACTGCTTTGGTAATGGCCTCAATCACCATCAGGCGGGCGCACGTCCGCGGATCGACCTCGCCGTAGAACGGATTGAAAGCAACCGTGGTGACGAGGCCGTAAGGCTTGCCGCGTAGCGGCGCTGACACCGCCAGGTTCGTCGGCATGCGATGGTCGCGCCCGCCGTAGGGTCCCACCACTGTGCGGCCTTGCACCGTGCTATCGAAGCGCGATCCGGCCGGGCTTTGATCCGTGCAGTGGTAGTGCCTGAGCACCCCGCGAACCGCGCCCGACCACTCTTCGCGCGTCTTGGGCGGCGGTAAACGCAGCGGCTCGAGATGCCGCTTCGGCTCGCGAACCTCGACCGGCTCAATGGGACATGAGCCCCAAAGAAAGCCCATTTCCAAATCGACTACCTTCTCTCCCTGCCATCTTGCCTCAAAGCGTTGCGAGCCGGTAAAGCGTCCGATGGAGGCATGCGCCACCTCATAGCGGTCAAGGATGGCCTGAGCCTGAGCGAGGTTTTCGGGCGCCACTGCGAGCAGCATTCGTTCCTGGCTCTCGGAAAGCAGAATCTCCCACGCTGTCAGGCTTCGGTCCTTCAAAGGTACACAATCAAGGTCGAGCTCCACGCCGGTCTTTTCGGCCATCTCGCCGGCTGCACTGGAAATGCCGCCAGCTCCAAGATCGGTAATCGAACGGATGAGTCCAGCGTCCCTCAGCACGGGAATCGCCGTGGTGAACTTGCGCTCGGTGATGGGATGCCCGATCTGCACTGCCGCCGATTCCCGGGTGAGTGTTTCCCCTGTCATTCCGGCGGAACTGGCCGTGGCGCCGTGGATGCCGTCGCGTCCGGTTTCGCCGCCGATCAGCAACACGATGTCGCCCGGCTGCGGGGTCTCTTTCAGTGCGTACCGCTTGGGGATGAGTCCGAACGAGTGCCCCAAGGCGAAGCACTTGGCGTAACCGGGATGCGTCCGGTAGAGCAGGTGCATCATCGGAATACCCATTGGGTTTACGTAATAAGCCGTGCCGCGAATGGATTCCGAAACAATCAGGAGCGGGTGTAAAGCCCCGGCGGGTACATCCTGTTCCGCCAGGCGCGGGTCCATCGTGCCCATGAGGGTGGTCCCGCCAATGGGATATGCGCCTTTGCCGAAGCCGAGCGTATCCCTAATCACGCCGCCGTGCTTGGTAGAGATGCCGCCGAAAGGCGCGATGGAACTGGGGAAGTTGTGCGTCTCGCCCTTGACCGTCATAACCCAATCTTCATAGAATTCCATGCCGCCCGCGTTGTCTTTGAACGCCGAAACCACCAGCGGATGATTGATGCCGGCGGTGGCTTGAGAGAGTTGCTTGAGCAACCCCAGGCTTTTCCAAGTGGTGTGATAACAATGGTCGCTCCAGCTTTGTGCCAGGATTTCGATTTCGGCGTCGGTGTGCGGCCGCCCTTGCCACGCCTCGTGCTCCTGAATGACCTGCATCTGCACGAGTGGAGCGTACCACGACCGCTCCCGCGAAAGAGCGCGCAGATCAGCTTCGCTGAGTCCCGCCAAGGAGATCGAACGGACGGGTTCAGGCCGCCCGCTGGGGCGCAGTGTGAACCAAACTTCTCCTGGCTCGCGCACCCGTTCCACCACGGGGTTATACAGAAAGCGGCCGGAGGCCTCGCGCGCCTGGGCCGCGGTGAGACCGACGAACTGATGACGGCGGCTCAAGCGGGCAAACTCGAGCCCGTTTTGTCCAAGCGCACGGGCGCCGGCCAGGATCGACGGTGTTTCCGGATCGGTTACGGCGGGACGGTAAGCGATCTCGACAATGGGACCGGCCGTTAGGTCTAGCATCGAATGTTCGCCCGCAATTTGATAGAGGGGATTGGCCACGAGTCGCAGGAGCGACGGCACATCCACTGTGCCTTCCAGCCAAAGGACGCGCTCGATCACGAGTGTGCTGAGGTCGCCATAGCCGTGATGCCTTAGAAATCGAAGCCAGTTGCGAGCCTCAGCGTCGTCGCGGGAGACGATATAAATGCAGCTAATGGCCATCGTGGGCTATGCGGGCTGCGCAAGATCAAGTATCATTTATTATTCTATAAGATGAGGCGGTAACGCCAGCGGGCTATGTTAGGGCTGCCCTTGGGGCGAGTCTTGGGCTGGGAAAGCTCTGGCCCTACGACAAAACAAGAAAGGCACGGCACTTGAGCATTAGCTGCGGCCAGCCTGCCTCGCTGCAAGACCCAATGAGAATTGTCGTCAAGATCGGAACCAGTCTGATCGCTCCCGGTAGACGCATTAATACCGCCTGGATGCGGTCGCTCGTGGACCAATTCGATCTTAGCCAGCATGAGTATGTCATGGTGAGTTCCGGCGCTATCGCTTGTGGCATGTCGTCGCTTGGCATCAGCCAGAAGCCCCGCAAGCTTGACCTGATGCAGGCGTCGGCCGCCGTGGGCCAGAGCCAGTTGATGCACACCTATGAGCGGCTCTTCTTCGGTAAGAAGGTGGTGGCGCAACTGCTACTTTCGAGCGATGACTTTTCTTCCGCCGTCCGCTATCGTAATCTGTGCAACACCCTCAACCGGCTGCTCAAGATGAACGTTCTGCCCATCGTGAACGAAAATGATAGCGTTTCGGTGCGGGAACTCGAAGGGGCCTTCGGCGACAACGACGAGCTGAGCGCTCTGGTGGCCTCGGCGGTCCAGGCCGACTGGCTCATCCTGCTGACCAATGTCGATGGTTT
>JASHYZ010000034.1 GCA_030042795.1 Terriglobia bacterium
GGAAATTCCAGCATCATGCTGTGCGAGCGCGGCATTCGCACCTTCGAAACGGCCACGCGTAACACCTGTGATCTGGCCGCCGTGCCGGTGCTCAACGAGCTCACCCATCTCCCCGTGATCGTCGATCCGAGCCACGCCACCGGCAAGCGCAGCCTGGTGCCTGCGGTTTCCCGCGCCGCTGTTGCGATTGGCGCCGATGGGCTGATTGTGGAGGTGCATCCCAATCCGGAAAAAGCTTTCAGTGACGGAGCGCAGTCGCTCAACCTCGAACAGTTTCAGGGCATGATGCAGAACTTGAAGAGTTACCTTAATCTGTGGGCCGAAACGCGCGAGTTGGTACCCGCGTAATAGAATAGGAACCTGCCTATTCCGAAGTTGCGAGTACAGGCGTTAGAATAAGCGAGTTGCCGACGGAGAATCGACATGGCTGGGCAAGGTCTTGAAAGGCGCGAGATTCTGAGAGCGATGGCGTTGGCGGCGGCGGCGAGCCAGTTTCCAGGCTTTAGTCGTTGGGCCTTTGCTTGCGGACACGTGGGCATCCCGGCGGGGCAGGCCAGGCCCACGAGTTACAACCCACAGTTTTTCACGCCGTCCGAGTATGAGGTGGTCGAACGCCTCAGCGAAATGATTCTTCCGAGCGACGGGTCGCCGGGCGCGCGCGAAGCTGGCGTGAGCGAGTTCATTGACTTCATGGTGTTCAGCGACCCCGGCGTGCAGTACCGCTTTCGGTACGGGCTGACCTGGTTAAATACCCGCTCTGAAGAGCTGTATGGCAAGACTTTCGGCGGATTGACGGCCGAGGAGCAGTCGGACATCTTGCAGCACCTGGCCTACAAGGATCACTACAGGCCGGGCGAAAACGAGGGCCGGGAGTTTTTCAAGCTGATTCGCGAGTACACCATCATGGGTTTCTACACGTCGCGGATAGGGTTGGAGCAACTCGACTATCCCGGCTTGAAGTTCTATTCGAAGTCGCCGGGATGCCCGCATCCGGACGATCCGGAGCATTTGCACTTGCCGAAGGGTTGAAGAAGCATGGATCAATGAAATTGGGTTCATAAGCTATGACTGTCAAAGAGAAGATCATCGAGCAAGTTGGCCTGCTTAGTGACTCCCAGCAGCGTCAGGTTCTAGACTTCGCCGAGCGCCTCGGCAGTACACCACGGCTGCCAAGTGAAGACCTCTTGCGCTTCGCGGGGTCAATCGATGTCGCTGACTTGCAGACGATTTTAGAGGCGGTACAGGACGGTTGCGAAAGGGTCGACCGCAATGCCTGGTAGGGCACTGCTCGACACTAATGTTGTGATCGCCTTTTTCTCCTCGGAAGAGTCGATTTGTGAACACGTTGCCCGGACAGAAGTCGTTCTTTCAAGCACTGTACTCGGCGAGCTGTACTATGGCGCGCGAAAATCCAGCCGCCCGGCCCGCAATATCTCGAAGCTCGACGAGTTCGCGGCATCCCTCCTCGTATTGGCCTGCGACGGAGTAACAGCCCAGCACTACGGCGTTATCAAGGACCGCCTCAGGTTAAAGGGTCGCCCGATCCCTGAGAATGACATTTGGATTGCCGCTGTTGCACTCCAGCACGCGTTGCCGGTAGCTACACGCGACGAGCACTTCAAAGAGGTGGATGGGCTTTTGGTTGAAGAATGGTGAGAGTCGGGCCCAATCGCCAACTAACCAAGGGCTCCGCCCTTGGTATCCGATGTAGGGCCGGGGCAAGCTCTGGCCAAGGCTGACCCAAGGGTCGGCCCTACAACCGCGGAACGCAAACGAGAACAAAATTCACGTTTCGACGCGTATAACGGTCTAACCTGTGACTCGAGGATTCTCATGCCCTCCACAACCTACGACGTGATCGTGATCGGGACCGGCGCTGGCGGCGGCATGGCCATCAAGACGCTCTGCGAGGCTGGCCTGAAGGTGTGCGCCTTAAACTCCGGAAGACGGCTCGATCCCGCCAAGGATTTTCGCAACCACCGGCAGTCCTACGACATGAAGTATCGCGGCTTTGGGGATCCTCGCAAGCGCGACCAGTACTATCACGTGGAGAACGAATACACAGCCGGGCTTTGGGAGCATGGCATCGCTTACACCGTAGCGCCCGGCACGGAGTGGGAATGGCCGCGCTGCCACGCGGTGGGCGGCAAGACCAACTTCTGGGGGCGCTCAGCCGCCCGCATGAGCCAAATCGACTTCAAGGCCGCAAGCCGGGACGGCTTCGACGTGGATTGGCCCGTGAGCTATGAAGAGATCGCACCCTATTACAGCCGCGTAGAGCGCATGATCGGCGTGGCGAGCACGATTCAGAACCGGCCTAGCAATCCGGACGGCGAGTACCTGCCGCCCATGAAGCTGCGTTGCCTTGATTACATCTTGCAGAAGGGCTGCGAAAGGGTCGGCGTGCCTTACCTGCCGGACCGGCTCGCTCAATTGACCGTCGCGCACGAAGGCCATCCTCCGTGCCACTATTGCGGCAACTGCACGGAGGGCTGTGATACGGGTTCATTTTTCTCCACGCCTTGGTTCTTTCTCCCGCTCGCGGAAAAGACCGGCAACCTGGAGTTGCGCACCAACGCCGTAGTGAAAAACGTCCTGGTGGATGAAAACGGGCGCGCCAAGGGTGCAGCTTACATCGACCGCGCCAGCAAGCAGGAGATCGAGGTATACGGCAAGGCCATGGTGGTGGCGGCCTCCTGCGTGGAGAGCGCGCGAATCTTGTTGAACTCGAAGTCGGACCACTTCCCGAACGGATTAGCGAACTCATCCGGGCAAGTCGGACGCAACTTATGCGACCACCTTTACGGCACCACCAGCTACGGATACCTGCCTCAACTGCTCGGCCAGCCGAGTTTTCCAGATAACGTTTCCAACAGCCAGGTAGTGTG
>JASHYZ010000339.1 GCA_030042795.1 Terriglobia bacterium
CGGTCGCACGGAGCGTAGTCCTGTCAGGTCAACCTGCGCCCACGGGCCTAGTTGTTTTTGATGATGGGCAGACCGTGATCGGCGGCGCAACTCTCGTCTCCGGCGCGGCCACGTTCGCTACCTCAAGCTTAAGCATAGGTACTCATACGATTACCGCGGTGTACTCAGGCGATGTCTACTTTAACCCGAACGTCGCACCTTCTATCACTCAGACCGTCACGAGCAGACAGCAGTGACGCTGAGCGCAACCTGTCTGGCGTGCGGCGGAGCTGTCTCGATGGCGAATCGAACCACCTGAGTACACGTCTTCTATCCGAGACAGCCCGGCCAGACAGACGTCGATGAGGCAGTTAGGACTTCAAGGAAAAGGAAGGAGCAGTCATGAATCCCCGTTTTGCTCGTCAGCCTATTGCTCTGGCGTTCTTTGTTCTCATGCTCTTGGCTCCAGGAACCATCCCGCTTTCCAATGCTGTTGAACCTCCTCCAGGCCGTCCGGATCTGCCAACGGGCACGGTGACAGTTCTCGGCCCAACCTCGTGTCCGGCAGGCGCGGCCACGGGAGCAGGGTGTAAGTCAGTCCGCGTCTCCTGCGCCGGCCTGCCCGATCTCGACGCCACCTTGGGTGTGGCTCGCCCCTCCGGAACTGTGAGCGGCACTATTATTCTGGTGAATGGCGGACCCGGGACCACCTTTTTGAACGACGGCTTTGCAGACACCTACGTTAACGATGGCTTCAACGTGGTGCAGTTGGCCTGGGCAAGCGACTGGGCCAGTGCTAACGACGCTGGCGTGAAGAGCGCGGCCTGCCGGCCGGCTTCGATTTTTAAATATGCGTTCGACGTCGTGCAACAGCGAAGCAGAACGATAGGCTTTTGCGGCCAGGGAATCAGCGGAGGAGGGGCGGCACTGGCTTACGCTCTCGCTGAATACGGTATGTCGAATTACTTCGACTATGTCGCACTGGCCGCCAGCCCCGGCGTATCACGCATGGATTACGGCTGTGACCCGTCTCTCTATACCGGCGGCCCGCGCAACCTCTGTCCACTGCTCACGAACGCGCCTTTCGCCTATCCTTCGGGTCGCAAAATAGACGGGTGGGAGGGTACAACTACTTGCGCCAAGCCTAATCCTCTTCCTTCCGATATCGATCGCTGGACCACCGATTCAATTGTCACAACTGGGGCGACGTATAACTATCCACACACGGCGATGAGCTGGTTCTTTTGCGCCACGCCCGGCAGCATAACTGAAACCACGGGCCAAGGCTCCTTTCTGACCGACCAGGTTGTCCCCTTGAATACACCGCCAGACGCGAATTGCTATTCTGGCAGTTGCCAGGGCGAGAACCCCTGGACAGATAAGACCGCATTTAACACCACACTCAACGAGATGTTGAGCATGTGCGTGCCGAACCACTAACCCGGGCGCGGCGCCGCCGCAGCCCATGCAAGGATGCACGCGCGATAGGAGCGAGGTGGCGCAGAGTCTCGCTCTCCAGACTCTATGCCACCTTCTGAGGTCCTTCTTCAACCAGGCTACCAGGACACGGGGCATAAGGCGCGCCCACTGGTGGTATTTGTTGCTGGCCCCGGATTGCTCGTTACGGCGGAAGCACAGACCCAAAGAGATTACAGATGTAATGGATTACAGATTTGAACGATCACAGATTTAAGAGATCGCAAATTCGAGAGATTTCAGATTCAAGACATTGGGAATAGTTCCCTTCGTCGCGTCGGTGGTCGGCGGGAGATATAATACCCTCCGGCTCCATGAATCACATCGCGAATACACTCACCAGTGCGGCAGACCGGGGCATGAAGTCCGCGGTGCTGGGCATTGGCGTAAATCTGGGACTGGGCGCGGCCAAGTGCTCAGCAGGTTTGCTGGGGCATTCGTTCGCACTGGTTGCGGACGGCGTGGAGTCGCTCACTGATGTGTTTAGCGGTCTCGTCGTCTACTTCGGCCTGAAAATCGCGATTAAGCCTGCGGATGCCGATCACCCCTACGGCCACGGAAAGGCGGAGCCCATTGCCGCTATCGTTGTGAGTCTCGCGCTCATGGCGGCGGCGTTGGGCATCATCTATCAAGCGGTACGCGAAATCACCGGACCGCACCACGCACCCGCGCCCTACACCCTGATGGTGCTGGCGGGAGTGCTCATCGTCAAGGAACTGCTGTTCCGGCATGTCGCGTCCATAGGCAAGGCCATCGGCAGCACCGCCGTGAAGACCGACGCTTGGCACCACCGAAGTGACGCCCTCACTTCGGCGTTCGCCTTCGTTGGCATTTCAATAGCACTCCTTGGGGGGCCGGGATGGGAAGCGGCTGACGGATGGGCGGCGCTCTGCGCCGCTGCTCTGATCCTTTACAATGCCTGGAGACAATTGCGGCCTGCCGTTCTTGAAATCGCGGACATTGCTCCCGACGCCAGCATCGAAGCCCGAGTGAGAGAGGCCGCCGCTCACGTGGCCGGCGTCATTGCTCTGGACAAATGCTTCGTGCGCAAGATGGGATTCAGCTTCTACGTTGACCTTCACATTGTGGTGGCGGGTGACATGACCGTGCGTGAGGGGCATCGTCTCTCGCACAACGTGGAAGATGCCGTTGTCCGGGCCTTGCCACAGGTGGCTGAGGTTCTGGTTCACGTGGAACCGGAAGAAGAATTGAAACTGAGCCCTTCGTCACTTGGTCGAGGCCGGTGAAAGTACGATGCGGCCACGCCGCGAAAGCAGTTCCCTGCCCCAATTCTGCGGTCTAATCCTGCCGCGCGAATCCTTCACTATTTGGGATTGCGAAACATAGTGACGGCGATTCCCGTAGCGGCGCTCGAAATGACAGGCAGGCGCGCTGTACTACGGCCGCTTCTTCTGCCGGCGGGGAGCGCCATAGTCCCCGTCGCGGTATGGAAGGAAGTACCCCACCATAATCCCCATAGCGCTGCCGGGCAGGCTCTTGCCCGTGGGATTGTCATAGACGGCCGTGACCTTCATTACATCGTCCTTGGCCAGCGGCAGGCCGCGCTCCTGGGTAAATTGCACAATGGGAATTGAAATCAAG
>JASHYZ010000340.1 GCA_030042795.1 Terriglobia bacterium
TACCAAGTCCGCTCGTCGGACTCTTTGAGTTCCCACACGCCCCTGCCGATCGAAGGCAGCGAACGTGTTTCGCACACCGAAGTTCACCATTCTGTAGTCTGCGCAGAGAGTAGCCTAAGGTCAGTTTGACATCTGCCGGAAATCCACTCAGAACCTCTTTCGAGTCTCCTTCCCAGTGAATCTTCGCCGGTGTACGAGGGCCGTCTGCCACCGTCCAATTATACAACTTTTGTTATAGATTAATGCAGTTGCCGCGGACCGCTTCCGGCGCCCCTTGTGGATTGGTAATCCTAATGTATCCGCCACTCCATCGACCTGATGTCGAAATGTAAGGGTAAAAATCGGTGCTGGAGTCATTTGAACGCTCCAGACGCAGTCATTCCCGCGAAGGCGGGAATCCATTTCGAACTCTTTGGAAGCATAGCGTCAAACAAAGTGGATTCCCGCCTTCGCGGGAATGACTGCGTCTCACGAGGCGCTTCAAACAGCGAATGACACCAATACCTAAAGGTCGTGTGCGTGCGTCCCGCGCCGGTGCTAGTATCAGAACTGGCGGTTTGGATGAGGAAGCTTAACAGTTTGTTTAAACACTCGTCCGCCATGTCATTCCGAGGAGCCGCAGGCGGTCCCGAGTCTGCAAGGGAGGAATCTCGTGGTTTTTTTAATGTCAGTGCGAGATTCCTCGCTCCGCTCGGAATGACACGGTTCCATGAGTATTCTCCACAAATTGCTCAGCGGCTTTGGGTGCTAGGTTGCGCGTGCGTATTCGTAATTGTGTGGTGTGGCTTCCAGCGCCCGTTCAAGGAATATCCGTCGGTGGAATACGGATACGTACCGCTACCTCCGGACTGGCAGCAGAAGACCGAGTTCGCCTTTGCCCGGCTGATGTACCCGCCGGGCTGGAACGACGGCTACCGCGGCAGGTTTGACGGGGACTGGAGGCAAGGGCTCTCGCTCTGGACGCAGGATTATCCTCCGGCGGACCGGAATTTCTCCCAAGCGTTGCGCCGCCTCACGCGCATCAGTGTGCGCTCGGTTGAGGAGCCGGTGAGCCTGGACGATGGCGATGAGGTTTACAACTGGCCCTGGCTTTACGCCGTGCAAGTGGGAGAGTGGGGCATCACGCCAGCCGAAGGAAAAAAGCTTCGCGACTATCTGCTGCGCGGCGGCTTTTTCATGGCCGACGACTTTCACGGAACTGTGGAATGGGAGGTATTCGAGCAGAGCATGAAGCTCGTGTTTCCGGACCGTCCCATTGTTGAGATTCCCGACAACGATCCCATCTTTCACACCGTCTTTGATCTCGATCAGCGCTACCGGATCACCGGCGCGGAGCATTTGCGCGTGGGCTACAAACTGGACGGCAAGGTGGCTCACTGGCGGGGCATTTACGATGACAAGGGACGCGTGATGATTGCGATCTCTTTCAACTCCGATATCGGTGATTCCTGGGAATGGGCGGATGACCCGCGGTATCCGGAGAAGTTCTCAGACCTGGGGATTCGCATCGGCGTGAATTACGTCATTTATGCGATGACGCACTGAACCTGCGAGCGGTCGGGCTTGCACCGCCCTCAGTCACGACTTGTGACACGGAACAGATCTCCCGAGGGTAACCAACCCTTAGCGCAGTAAACCTACCTGGTATTGCAGCGCTGCGTTTTGAATCTGGTAGTCGTACTTGGAATTGACGTCCTGGATCTCGGCTTCTGTTTCGCCAAGTTGCGCCTGGTTAAGCTCTACAATAGAGCTCAAACCCAGGTTATACCGTCCTTGAGCTAAGGCCAGTGCAAGCTTCGCCTGATTCTCCATTTGGCCGGCTACGGCAATCTGTTGATAGGCCGTAGTGCAGTCGGCCCAGGCGTCGCGCACGTCGCGTGATATGCGCTCCTGCTCGTTGCGCAAATCCTGGCCGGCGGTTCGCGCTTTCATCAAGGCCTCGGTGCGCCGCGCGGCAAAGAGGCGTCCGTTGAAAACGGGGATATTGACGTTAACCGCCGCGGCTTCGTAATGATCCGGAATGACGTGAGGCAGAGTGAGCTGCGCAATTTCCGGGATGACGCCGGCTACACCCATGCCCTCGACGGTAGGATAGGAGAGGTCGCGCTCGGCTCTCTGAAATTTGTAGGCAGCCTGCTGGGCAAGACCGAGCGCAATCAATTCCGGCCTGTTCACCATGGCCTGGGTCACGAGCGGATCGGCCACTTCGGGTGGTGCCGGGGGCAGCGGCTCTTCCCGCAGGGTATACGTCTGCTCAGTGTCGGAGCCGAGCGCGCGGTTCAGCTGAGCGAACGCCTTGCCGATATTGTTCTGGGCGGTGATCAGCAGAAGCTTGGCTTGGGCGAGGTTGACCTGGGCAAAGCTGAGATCGAGGTTCGATTTCAATTTGTTGTTCACCAGCGCGGTCACTTGGTTGGCCACCACCTGGCGCTCGTTCACCGTTTCCTGGGCGACCTTGAGCAGCGCCTGCGCCCGCAGTACCTCAAAGAAAGCCTGATTCACCGCCAACAGCACATCATACTTCGTGGCGTGCCCGTTCTCCTGTGCGGCCTTTGCCTGTAAGCGTGAACTTGCCACCAGGTTCGGCGTACGGCCGGAATCGGTGATGAGCTGGTCCACCGTGATCCCCGTGCCGAAGCGATTGAACAAACGCGAATCCGTCAGGAATCCTGCGCCGATGCGCGTGTCCCGGCCTGCGACCGAGCCGGTTACACTTCCAAAGAAGGTCGGATAGTAAGCCGCCAGTTGCTCGCGAACCTCCTCGTTACTGGCCAGCCCCTGGTACTGAGCAGCCAGAACCTGGGGATGGTTCTTCAAGGCCAGATCTTCAGCTTGCTTCAAAGTCAAAACCGGAGGCGGATTGCCAGCAGGCGTCTGAGCGCAGGCCAAGCCGATATCCGTCAGAATCAGCGTTGCTGCCAGAAAGTATTTGTCACGCATAAGTGCAAGCACCTCTCACGAAAATTCTCATTACAGGAAGGTCACGCTTTAGGCGCGGGAGCTGCGGTTTCCTTTGCCTTACGTCCGTACACAAGCAGGTAGGCTGCGGGCACGATGAAGATGGTAAGCAGCACCGACGAGGTCAATCCTCCGATGATGGCGCGCGCCATCGGTGTGTATTGCTCGGCCCCGGTCCCGATCCCCAGTGCCATCGGAATCATGCCGATGATTGTCGCCAGCGAGGTCATCAGGAT
>JASHYZ010000341.1 GCA_030042795.1 Terriglobia bacterium
GATGTTCGAGATAATCAGCGTCACCGTGCCGGTGTTGGTCAGTGTGATGGTTTGTGGAGTGCTGCCGGTCCCGACGACCTGACTCCCATAGCTCAAGGAATGCGTCGAGAGGGTTACCGTGGGAGCGGCGGTAGCGGTTCCGCTGAGACTGACGGTTTGTGGGCTGGCAGGGTCGCTATCGGTCAGAGTGATGGTGCCCGTCAGGCTTCCGACGGCACTTGGCGCAAAGGTCACGCCGATGGTGCAGCTTGCGCCCGCAGCCAGACTTGTGCCGCAGGTGTTGGTTTCAGCAAAGTTTTTGCTGGCTGCGATGCTTGTGATCGTCAGGTTCGTGGCGCCGGTGTTGGTGACGGTCACATTCTGTGCTGGGCTGGTGGTCTTCACCTGTTGGTTACCGAAAGCCAAGCTGGCGGTCGAAAGTCGCACCGAAGTTACCGGAACCACCAGCGACACGGTGAGAGTATGAGTTAAATTGCCGCTGTTGGCGATGACCGTGATCGGGTAAGTCCCCGGGGCAGTAGACGTGGCATCGGTAACCGTCAAAGTCGTGGAGCTGGAGTTGCCGCCGGAGATGCTTAGCGTCTGCGAGCCGAAGCTCGCGCCGAGGCCACTCACTTCAGTCACTCCGTCCACTGAGAGGTTGACGGTACCGCTCCACGAGAGTGGAACGACACTCACATTGTAAGTAGCCTCCCCCGCTGCTGACGCGGTGAGCGTTGGAGAATCCACCACGAACCAGTAGTCAGGGACGTCAGGGTTTACCTGACAACTGGCGGGGGGAACTCCCGCTGGCACCGCGAAGCTTGAGTCAGAATCCTGACCTGTTGTGCTCTGCCATCCCGCGAAGGTTTCCGAGGTGCCGCCATTGGGAACAGGTACCACAAACGGCGTCGTATTGCTCGCATTCCACCAGGTGTTGTTGTTGGAGACCAGGGTCGACACAAAGCTGGTCCAGTCTGCTCCGCCAAGGTAGCTATCGCTGAAGGTATCCTCACTGTCCAGGCCAACGATCGTGTTTCCGGTTTGCGTCAGATTTTCGGTGATCAGCGTGTAAGTTTGGCCTGTCTGCCAATTCGTGACGGTTTCGCCGCCATGCACTCCCTGGATGTTGATCTGACTCACGCCGTTGTTATAAAGGGTGATTCCGCTCAAAGTAACGAAAGGAGAGTCCTTAATCTCGAGGCCGCCGTGATAGGCAGATTCGTTATAAACGCCGAGGTTGTTAGCACAGAGTTGGCTATCCGAGAGCGTCGCGGGGCCTTCACTGGCTTCGACAAACACCCCGTCGAGAAGGTTATTGGCGGCGACTAACGAGGAGATCGTAATGTTTTCGTTATCCGTATCCCAATGAACGCCGTATGTGGGATTGAAGAGAAGCGTGAGTCCGTTAACCGTCTCTGTATGGTCGTGGAAGATGTGAGCCCCCGCGCCGTTCCAGTTGTAGTATGCGCCTTGGGCCCCGCGCCAGTTGTTGTAGGAAGCCTGGTCCGATTGCCAAAGCACGTTCGTCATCTCATAGGTTTGAAACCCAATTTCACCGTTGTGGTTCGCCACGCTGTATTGCACGGTAACATCAGTCAGAGGATTGGAAAGATCAAGACCCTGAGCGTTGTTCCAGAGAAAATTGTCAGTGTCCACCAGAATATTGCTTGCGGAGCCCGCGAAAGATACCGCAGCATTCGCGATGCAAGAATTATCGTATTGAAACGTAAGCCCCCTCAGCACAATGTCGCTCATACCCTGGGCTGTAAAGATGCCCGAGCGGGTTGCCACCTCGATGGTAGCCGTACTGACATCAGTTCCCGCAGCAGGCCAGATGTAAACCGTATCGCCTGTCTCATCCACATAGAAAGTTCCCGGCAACATTTGGGCGAAGGAAAGAACCTGAGTCAGTGGCGTGCCGTTTACAAAAATCATCTCACGGCGCAAGACGATGTCCTGCTCAAAAGGCCCCGTCGGCAGCGGCGGGCACAGACCCCACTGGTAGGGCCATGAGTTGGTATAAATTTGGGGATTCGGATTGTACGTTTGCCAGCCCGTCCAAACATCGGCGCCGGAGACGATTGCGGTGCCAGCAGTTGCGGCCTCGAAAGTTATCGGCAAATCCGTGGTCTTCGAGTTTGACTGCAGAGTGACGCTCTCGCGGTAGGTTCCTGGGTTGATGGTCACCCTCGTTCCGACGCTGTTCTCATTGTTCTGCATTGCGATGCCGGCAGCAGCGCCGATGGTCTGCAAGGGCTGCGTGATGGTGCCAGGGTTGCTGTCTGAGCCGTTCGGATCGACGTAGATGAAAGCGGTCTCGAGGCCTTCATTGATATTGGCTTGGCCAAAGAGAGGTAAGGGAAAGAGAAAGAAAAATACCGTGACCAGGAAGGGGGTGCGGTGCATGCGTTTCTCCTAGATGAATTCTCAGCTTGCGCTCCCCGCACCCCCTTCTGTGCTGAGCGCGCGTGTCTACAAGTGCCGTGTCTCGGCCTCAAACAAGACCGGCATCGATTCTGAACCTCGGTTTCCAGGCGAGCTACAGCCTGGGCTGTTGCCGAATGACCCGGCGAGCGCCCTATCCGCGTCTGCTTGCCCTTGCGGCTACCTTCACAGAATTGGAGATCCACCCGGTGGTATGAGACCGCAAGGGCAAATCCCGCTTTTTGTCTTCCTAATCTCGGTGTAGGAGTCCGCTTATAGCCGGCGCGGACCAGAGTTGTCTGCCTGTCTTCCCTGAGGTTGTTGATCTGCTTCTATCTCTTGCCAACTTTCCGATGGTCACCAAGATGCCGCAGGCACGCGAGGACGTGTCCCTGTATGCCGCGTCCGTCGACCCATCGTTGTGCTTGCTGACCCTCATCGGGCGCCAATCTGCGTTCTCGGCATCGGTTAGCCGGCCCGCGGCTGACGGGCCCCAAATGCGCAGCGGGAAACTACCTATATCGCGAGCCGGAGCATATTTCAACTAAGAATTCACTGAAAAGGGGTAGATCTGGAAGTTCGGTACTAAGCCGTCCCGATTGAATCGAGAGCTCGCAAAAGTGACATCGGCGAATGATGTGTTATGCGGTCATGGGGCACAAGCAGGTTCAGCGCAGGTTCGACTATTGACGGTCAATAACTGATGTGCTATCATCAGTGAATGTTAATGCAGTCCGACAACTGCGCTAGCCGACCCGGGGGGTTGGCGCAGATCACATTCAGTGCGACGTGTGTTGCCGAGTGGGGGGACAGCAGACGTGAGCGACAAGACGACTTTGCCGGCACAAAGCTTGCTGACGGTGAAGGCCGCTGAACATCGCCAGTTCCTGCGCGGTAAGGCGTGGCTATATCTCCTGGCACTTTGCCTCACAGTCGCTGCGGTTGGCATTGAGGTGACGCTCGCGAGTTGGATGAGCGGGCAGCCGCCGGCTTCCCTCCTGATTATCCCAATCGTAGTCAGCGCGTACCTGGGTGGACTCGGTCCCGGGTTATTGGCCACGGCCGTGGCCGGATTCGCCACCTTTTACGCTCTCATACCTCCGGCATTTACCTTGACTGCCCATAATCCGGCGGATCACATCCGTTACATCAGCGTGATCGTGAGTGGAGTTCTGGTAACCGCACTCAGTGAAGCGATGCATCGCTCTCGCCGCCGCGCAGAGGCAGACAATCTCCTGAGAAGTGTGACGCTCGCGAGCATCAGCGACGGCGTGATAACCACCGACGCCGGCGGCCGCGTGACGTTTCTCAACGCGGAGGCCGAACGGATGACGGGCTGGCAGAGTTGCGAGGCTGAGGGTCGTCCTCTGAACAAGGTCTTCTACATTGCCGACCGAGAAAAGGACAAGCACCCTTCGGGAACAGGCAGCCGCGTCTCGTGGTCAGGAACGGTGGTGGGCGCAGTCACTCGCGCGGTATTGCTGAATCGGGCTGGGAAGAGGATTCCGATTGAGAACACGCGTGCGCCCATCCGAAGCTCGGAAGGCTCAATCCTGGGCATGGTCCTCGTCTTCCGGGACTGCTCTTTGGTGGAGGAGTCTGAGGCGGAGCGTCATGCTGCCGAAGAGGCCCTCCGCGAAAGCGAAGAGCAACTGCGGCTTTTGTTTGAAACGGTGGATTCGGGCGTCTTTGTTACCGATGGGAAGGGTGTTGTGCTGACGGCCAATCGGACGGCTGAGCAGATGTTTGACATACGAATTGAAGCCGCCCGCGGCAAAGCCTGCTATCAGCTTTTTGAAACAGTGAGCGAGATCGGATCAGTGCAGCGGCCTGAGGACACCACCGTCCAACGGGCGCTGGCAACGCGCAAGCCGGTTCGCGCCAAAACCGTGGGAGTGAAGCACCCCACGCGGGGGATGATCTGGCTGCTGGAGAGCGCCCATCCCGTTCTGACGCCAGACGGCTCGGTGCGCCAGGTCATCGTGACGTGCACTTCCGTCACCGCACTGAAGGAGGCCGAAGAAGCCGTGCGGCAGAGCGAAGAGGCCTTCTACACCCTCTTCGAAGAGTCTCCGGTGATGGCTGCCCTTTATGATGCCGAAAACTTGCGTTATATTGACGTGAACCAGAAGTACTGCGAAATTTTTGGCATTAGCAAAGAAGCCCGAATTGGTCTCCGGCCCACGGAGATCAACCCAGCCGCCAACTACCATGCTATCCAGGAACGAGTCCTCCGCGAAGGAAAGGTAGAAGGCGTGGAGACGACGTCAGTGATGGGCGACCGTGTACTTCTGCTCTCCGCGCGAAAGCTTATTTTCCATGGCAAGCCCTGCATCTTCAGCATTCTGCAGGACATCACCGGGAGGAAGAAAGCCGAAGCGGTGCAGCTTCGCAGCCAGAAACTGGAAGCTCTCGGTACTTTGGCGGGCGGTATCGCGCACGACTTCAACAACATCCTGCTTGCCATCCGCGGCAACGCGCAGTTGACCTCCATGACGATGCCGCACGACCATCCCGCTCAGCAATACGTCAACGAAATTTCGAAGGCAAGCGGCCGGGCAGCCGACCTGGTACGTCGCATTCTGGCGTTCAGCCGGCCTCAGGAACAGGATCGCTCGCTCATTCAATTGCAACCCGCCATCGAAGAGGCCCTCAAGCTGGCCCGAGTGGCTGTGCCTGCTGCGATTGAGATTCGCGTCCGTTTCCAGGCCCAGTTGCCGCCGGCAATGGCCGATTCTACGCAGATCCATCAGGTCATCGTGAATCTGGCCACGAACGCGGCGCACGCCATCGGTGACCGGCGCGGGTTAATCCAGGTCGACCTGGAAGCTGTGACGCTGGAAGGGGAGAGCCCCAGCCTCGTTCCCAATCTCAAGTCGGGCCGCTACCTTCGTCTGTCGGTCAGCGACGATGGCTGTGGTATGGACGAGTCCACTCAGAAGCGCATCTTCGACCCCTTCTTTACCACCAAGCCGGTGGGCAAGGGCACGGGCCTTGGCCTCTCGGTGGTGCACGGCATCATGAGGAGCCACGGGGGCGGCATCAGCGTTCACAGTGACAAAGGTAAGGGCAGCGTCTTTCAGCTATACTTCCCTGCCGTTGAAGAGCCCGTTCCCGCAGTACTGCCCGAAGCGGCTCGGCCAGATGGGAAACGCGCCGGCCACCTGCTCTATGTGGATGACGAAGAAGCGCTCGTCTTCCTGGTTCAGTTGGGATTGCAGCGGCTAGGCTACCGGGTTACCGCCCTTACTGACGCGGCCAAGGCTCTGCGCGAGTTTCAAGCCCGGCCAGGGGACTTTGACGCGGTGGTCACCGACCTTTCGATGCCGGGCATGTCCGGATTCGACTTGGCTCGGAAGTTACTAGCTGCGCGAGCTGATGTGCCGATCCTAGTGACCTCGGGCTATCTGCGACCGGAAGATGAGCTGGAAGCAAAGCGAATCGGCGTCCGCGGTCTCACGGCCAAGCCCGATACCATCGAGGAGCTCTGCCACAACGTCGACCGGCTCTTCCGGGACGCGTCAAACTAGCCGCCCACCTCGCTGCCCTCATGGGCTATAACCGAATATACTGTGATTGTGTCAGCGTCGTTCACCCACAGGATGGAAGTGAGGAGGTAGCACATGCCGGAACCGGCGCGCCAAACGCGCGAATATGCCCTTGGGCATTCACCCCAGGAGCTCGACCGCTTGACCACCCAAGCGAAGTTACTGGAGCCGTTCACCCGTCGCCTGTTTGATCAAGCCGGAATCGGGCCCGGCATGAGGGTGCTCGACGTGGGCAGTGGCGCGGGCGACGTCGCGTTCCTGTTGCGTGAAATCGTTGGACCGGAAGGGAAGGTGGTGGGCACAGACCGCGCGCCGGAAGCTCTTCAAAGAGCCCGAGAGCGGTCTGCGGCGCTCGGCTATGCCAACGTCGAATTCGTCCAGGACGACCCTGTTGAAATGACCTTTGAGCAGCCCTTTGACGCCCTCGCTGGCCGTTTCGTGCTCATGTACTACCCCAATCCGGCCGACGCGCTGCGCCAGTTGCTGCGCCACGTTCGACCGGGCGGCGTGGTCGCCTTCCAGGAATCCGATAACAGCGGCGCGCGCACTTACCCGCCGCAGCCTTTGTTTGACAGGCTTTTTGAATTGATGCAAAAGGCAATCGAGATCTCGGGCGCGGAGCCCCGCATGGCCCTCAAACTTTATCCAACCTTTATCGCCGCCGGCCTGCCCACCCCCTCCTTGCACACCGAGGTGGCAGCGATGGGTTTCCGGGACCCGTTTGTGGAGCCACTTGCCAATTTTCTGGTGCAAGGGCTCCGCAGCATGACGCCTGTTCTCGTCAAACATGGCATCGCGACAGAACAGGAGCTTGACCTTGACACTTACGCCCGACGGTTGGCCGATGCCTTCCGCGCCGGAGGCGGAATTATGATGAGTCCGCCGTTTATCGGCGCATCGACCCGGAAGCCTGATTAGCCGACCTAGTGTTCCGTCCCGTACCGCATTTCTCTTGACATCTGTAGAGAATGGCTATATATAATCGAGTAATCGTGCTTAGGGCTGGCAAGCGATGCTCTCACTGATAACACGAGTCATGATGCTGGGTTTCGTGGCGGACGAACGCCGGGAAGGCATGCGGTTGCGTTTCCGTTTGGCAGTGAGGGCTGCCAGACGAGCTGGGCATGGCCTTCCAGGCATGCCCGCGGATGGACGGCCTGACCATGGCAAAATCAGGCACTCCAGAAAAATCGCGAAATGAAGGATGATCCCACGATCTTGTTGATAACAAAGAACCGATTTTGGAAGAACCCACGATGTTGATGAAAACAAATAAGATACCTTGTATATCCCACGATGTTATTGATAACAAACTAGTTGGATCTTAGAGCGTAGCCTTAAGAGCCCTGGCGAGTACCGCCACGGCCGAGGAGGCCTTTCCAAGCGAAGCCGGCGATGCCGCCAAGCGAACATAGGGGGTCGAAGCCTAAGACTCGTTTAGAATCAACACGAGTGAAAAACGAAGCTGTCATGTTACTCATTAAGCTTAATTTAGCCCATAAAAAGCCGTCATATCATTGAAAGCATAAGACTTAGTTTAATATCTCAGACACTTGGTAAGCCATGACCTTCACTGGCCTAACTTTGACGACTTCCTATGATCACCGGCTCGTAGCCCTCTCGGTCCTTATCGCGATCTGCGCTTCCTACGCCGCTCTGGACCTTGCCGCGCGCACCTCGGCGGCTCAAGGGAGATCCCGCATTGTCTGGCTCAGCGGCGGTGCCGTCGCTATGGGACTTGGCATCTGGTCGATGCACTACATCGGAATGCTGGCATTCATTTTGCCAGTTCCCGTGCTCTACGATCTCCCAACAGTTTTCCTTTCCTTCGTGGCCGCCGTATTCGCATCCGCCGTGGCGCTATGGGTGGTCAGCCAGAAGACGCTCACGCTGGCGCGGGCGGTGGCAGGCAGCATCATCATGGGCGCCGGCATCGCCGCCATGCATTACATCGGGATGGCTGCCATGCGGCTGCCAGCCCGATGTCATTGGAATCTCTCCGTTGTCGCGCTGTCGGTGGTGATCGCCATCGTGGTTTCGCTGGTGGCGCTTTGGCTGGCCTTTCATTTTCGCGCCCACGGTCAAGAGGTAAGCCTGCTAAAGCTGACGAGCGCCGTGGTGATGGGTTTCGCCGTAGCCGGCATGCATTATACGGGAATGGCCGCGGCAAGCTTCGCACCCGCGGCGGCCACAGACGTCTCGTACGCGATCGGGGTTTCCAGTCTTGGTGGACCCGGTATTGCTGCCGTAACAGCGATGGTGCTCGGCTTCGCGATCGCGGTGTCGGTGCGAGCCAAGTTGCGGAGCAGGGAGGAGCGCACGCGGCTGATCATTGAAACTGCCTTAGACGCGGTGATCACGATGGACGCGGCCGGCACGATCACGGGCTGGAACCCGGAGGCGGAGCGCACGTTTGGCTGGAGCTGCCAGGAAGCCCTGGGACGGCGAATGTCCGAAACCATAATCCCGCCGCAATACCGCGAGGCGCACGAGCAAGGCTTGCGCCACTTCCTTCAGTCCGGCGAAGGGCCGATTCTCGGCAAGCGCATTGAAATCACCGGCCTTCATCGTCAAGGACACGAATTCCCTGTGGAGCTCACTATTTCCGCTGGGCGCACCGGCAAGACGTACGCCTTTAGCGCCTTCGTGCGCGACATCAGCCAGCGTAAGCGGACGGGACAGAGGGCAGCCCTTGAGTATGTCACGACGCGCGTGCTCGCGGAGTCGTCCACCCTCGAGGACGCCGTGCCAAAGATCTTTAGGTCGGCTTGTGAGGTTCTGGGAGCCCAGCACGGGGCTTTCTGGACCGTGGACCGGGCTGAGAATAGCTTGCGGCACGTGGCGTCCTGGACTGAGGGTCTCGCCCTCACTGAGTTTGAAGCAGCCAGCCACGTCAGCCGCATGAA
>JASHYZ010000342.1 GCA_030042795.1 Terriglobia bacterium
GCGCGGCAGTGGACAGTAGCGGAAACGTCTACCTTGCTGGAGTTACCAACTCAACCTCAAATACGCTCGGATTCACACCGCCGTCCGACGCCTATCAAGCAGACTGCGCGCTCGATTCTCTCAGCGTGTGCGAAGGTGACGCTTTCGTAGCCAAACTGAGCTTTCCTCAGAGCGGCAATCCGTCGTTGACCTATTTCACTTATCTGGGCGGCAGTCTTGCGGATTCGGCGGCAGGCGTTGCCTTCGATAGCAGCGGCGATGCTTACCTGACGGGATCGACAAATTCCACAAACTTTCCCACCACAACCACTGTCTTCCAACCCGGCTATGGCGGCGGCAATGCGGACGCCTTTGTAACGGAGTTCAACCCCACGGGCACAGCGCTTGTCTACTCAAGCTATCTCGGAGGTAGTAACACCGATTCCGGAAACGCTATCGCTGTAGACACCAGTAGGTCAGCCTACATCGCCGGTCAGACGTGTTCGGTGGATTTCCCGCTTGCCAATCCTCTGCAATCCACGCCGGGCGGCAACTGCGATGCGTTCATCTCGAAGGTCAGCATCCTCGTTGGAATCGCTCTTAACCCTGCGGGCCTCTTCTTTCCTACCCAGAACGTTGGCACCACGAGTGCGCCGCTCACGGTGACGCTCACCAACGGGAACGCTGCGTTGAGTATCACCAGCATCGCCATAACCGGAACCAACGCCGCAGATTTTGCCCAGACCAATACTTGCGGCACGTCCGTGCCCGCGGGAGAGCAATGCGCCATCAGCGTGACCTTCACGCCCACAGCGGCGGGCGTTCGCAAGGCCTCCGTGACTATCACGGATAGCGCGCCTGGCAGCCCGCAGGTGATCAACCTGACCGGCAGCACTTCCACCGTCACGCTTTCTTCGTCGAGTCTTGCGTTCGGCAGTCAACCGGTCGGCGTGACGAGCAGCCCCCAAACAGTGACCGTGACGAATAGCGGCACCTCGGCCCTCACGATTTCGAGCGTCACCGCGAGCGGCGACTTTGCGGAGACGAACGACTGCTCCGTGCCTCTTCAGCCCAGCACCAACTGCGTCATCAGCGTGACCTATAGTCCTTCGGTTCCGATTTCGAGCGTGGGCGCGTTGACCATCACGGACAACGCGACCGGCAGCCCTCAAGTGGTACTCCTCACAGGCACCGGCGTGCCTGCGGCTACCGTCACACTCTCGGCCAACGCCATCACTTTCGCCAGTCAGCCGGTGGGCGCCAGCAGTGCGGCCCAGAGCGTGACCCTCACGAACACTGGAGGCGCCACGCTGCTCATTACCGATATCGCCGCTACCGGCGACTTCACCGAGAGCACCACCTGCGGCGCGAGCCTGAGCGCTGGCGGCAGTTGCAGCATCAGCGTCACCTTTAAGCCGACCGCCGTCGGCAGTCGGTACGGCACCGTTACGGTCACAGACAACGCTGCCAACAACCCTCAGACGATCACCTTGGCCGGCACCGGACTGGCCGCGCCGGCATTGACAGTTTCACCTGCAAGCCTCAGTTTTTCGAGCCAAGCTGTCGGCACGGCGAGTGCCGCCCAAAGCGTGACCCTTACCAATTCCGGAACGGCGGCATTGAATATCACCAGCATTGTGGCTTCACCTAATTTTGCTGAGAGCGGAAGCTGCGCGCAGACTCTGGCGGCGGGAGCGAGCTGCACCGTCAACGTCACCTTCGCTCCCCTAACTGCCGGCTCGCTTACAGGCACCCTGACGATTACGGACAACGCGCCCGGCAGCCCGCAGGTGGTAACTCTCGGAGGACTCGGATCCGATTTTGGCCTTTCAGTGTCACCGCCGTCGGGTACGGTGATAGCAGGCAATTCTCTGAACTTCACCGTTACCGTAACCCCGAAATCTGGCTTCAGTGCAGCGGTTGCGCTGAGTTGCAGCGGCCTCCCATCCCTTTCAAACTGCTCGGCCTCTCCTGCTTCGGTAACGCCGAGCGGCACGGCTCCGGCAGCAGCAACGCTCACCATCAGCACCACGGTGCGGTCGTTCGCGCCGCCCGGTTTGGTGCGGAGACTGCCCTGGCCACCTCTCGCGTATTTGACCGAGCTCGGCACTCATGCCAGGTTGTTATGGCTGATCGTAATCCTGATTCTGTTAGCCAGCGCATTTCGCCACGCTCCAACGGGCCGCCGTGACGGCGGGGCTAAAGCCCCGCCCTTTGTAACGCGGCTGGCTTCTCCGTGGGCTGCGCTCGCGATTATCACGCTGGCCCTGATGGGTTCGCTGTCTTGCGGTGGAGGAGGCAACGGATACACCGATCCCACGGGGACGCCTGCCGGTGCCTATCAAGTGACGGTTAGTGGAACCTCCGGCGCTTTGTCGCATTCGGTCACGATAGCTTTGACGGTGAAATAACACAGGAGCAGACGATCGTAGGGGCAGGCTTGCCCCGGCTTCAAGGTTGCAGATGCGGAGAGACTTCATGTCCAGGCCTCACCGGCTCGTCCTTCCACTTTTGTTGGCGCCCCTCGCCGCGAATGCGCAGCAAACGCCGAAGGTGGAGGTATTTGGCGGATATTCGAACCTCGTGGCAAATGTGAGCGGCCCCAGCTTCAATCTGAACGGACTTGACTTTTCAGTCGCTGAGAACGTCAATTCGTGGTTCGGCGGCGTCTTGGACTTCACCAGCCACTTCGGCACTGAGGCGTGGAACAAGGTCAATACACAAACGCTTACCTATGGTCCCGTCTTCTCCTACCGAAAACACCCAAGCGTGGTGCCTTTCGTCCACGGTTTGCTGGGAGCCGCGCGGGGCAGCACGAATTACCTCGATATCTCGAAGCCCGCTGTGCACTTTGTGGTGGTGGCGGGCGGTGGGCTTGACGTGAAGTTAACGGACAGAGTGGCCCTACGCCTGATTCAAGCGGATTATGTGATGACGCGTTTCAGCTCCACCTCGCAAGACAACATCCGGCTTTCAGCAGGGATCACTCTTCGCTTCGGGGGAAAATAAGCGCTTCTCGAAACAGGACGGTCAGGGCTTCAGAGGCTTTGTGGAACTCGTGGATTCCCGCTCCTCGCCTTCGCGGGGACAAGCTTCGCGGGAATGACCACGGTGGAATAGGCACTGTGAGTCCAACGATGTCACCCCCACGGAAGCGGGGGTCCACGCGGGCAGTTGCCAACATCGGGTTTTCACACAGACTGTAAAGCGCGCCTTCCTGTCCTCTGGTGCGAAATTCGGGTTGGCAAAGTGGTAGACCGACCGCCGCAATTCGAATTGGTCGGGCAGCATTCCGACTCTTTTCGCGGCGCCGTGGCGGCGCTTTGGGAGATCGAGACCCCGATCCGCTCGCTCTCCCTCAGCCGTTCACGAGCTTGGCCGCGCGAGCCTGGTCCGGTGCCTGCTTACTTCAGTTCCTTGCTGTTTCACTTCTCGCTCGGTTTCTTCCTCACCAGCGTCCCGCTCTCGTTGCTGCTTCGGAAGCCGCCTCGCCCTCCAACGGAGTCCGACAGCACACCGGCTCCCGTTGTTTACGATCTCACCAAGTTGGACCTCGCTGATTATCTGCCGCCGCAGCGCCTGCCTGGACCGGGCGGAACGCCCGGCTCCGGGAGCTCGACCGGGCCTGTTATTCGTGGCACCACCGCTCAAGACCCTCGCGTTGAGATCGTTTCGAATCCGCCTCAGCCCGACAATGTTCGACAAACCATCGTGCAGCCGGATTCAACCGCCGATCGCAAGATCCCAACAGACGTTCTCCTTCCGAATTTGACCGTCACCGACGTTGCTCCGGCCACGCAGGCGGCGCAAAAGCCCCCGGCTCCGACGCCCGAGTCGAAGCCGGCGCTGCCGGCGAAGTTAGCCGCGGTTCCGGCCGCACCGCCCGCGGCTGCGGCGGTTACGTTGCCTACCGTCGCCGCGCCCGTTTCGATGGGTAACCTAGAAACGCCCGCGCCCTTGCCTCCCTCTGCGCCACTACCTGCGCCGCCACCGAACACTGAGCTGGCATCCAACTCCGCGAAGCCTGCGCCACCGGCGCTTCCTCACGAGTCGCTTCAGGCCCCTGCGCCCTCCGAGACTGCTTCCAGCGCAGCCTCGACCGTGCCGCCCGCAACGCCAACCCGTTCGGATTCAAGCATCGTGACATCCAGCGCAAACAGTCTCATCAGCCTGAGCATCGAGCCTATTCCGAAGAGGGACCTGATCACGCTGCCGCCCGGAAAGCGACAGGGAGCTTTTTCCGTCACGCCGCTCGAAGTCAGCCCCGGTTCGCCGGGCGGACTTCCGGCCGGCAAGGACGGCGCCGGGAAAGGTGGAAGCCGCGCGGGTGGCGATTCGAGCGTCGCGGCCGGAAAAGAGGTGAGTGGAGGTGGAGGGGCGGGCGCTGCTGATGATCGCCCGATTCCGAGCGTCAATGCCGGCGCGACCGCTACCAACGCAGTGGCCGGAGGCAGTCTGCCGCCATTGCCGCCTGAACGGCTCGTTTACCCGGTGAACGTCGCGGCTTTGCGGCTTCATCGGTCAGGTTTCGTGGTGAGTGCCGGCCCGGGCGGTGGCGGCGGACTTCCTGCTTACGGCGTACTCCACGGCCATCGGATTTACACCATCTACCTTCCCATGCCGGGCAGAAACTGGGTCTTGCAATTCTGCGCGGTCAACGAAGATCCGCCTCCCGTGCAATCGTCGCAGATCGAGATTCACATGGAAGCGCCCCTGGCGCCTCCGGCGGCCGTCGACCAGTTCGACTTCCATCGTCCGCCTCTGCCGGAGGAAAACGCCGGCCGGATGATCATCCTCCACGGAGTCATTCAGCCGGACGGCTCAGTGAGTAATCTTGAAGTGCTGCAAGCGGTAGACCCGTCTTCCGACCGAGCCGCCGCGGCCGCTTTCGCGCGCTGGAAATTCGCGCCAGCCATGCGCGCGGGAAATCCCATCGCCGTCGAAGTGCTGGTGGGTATTCCGGCCTCTTTACCCGGCGCTCAGTAAGCCCCTACCTCAAATTGACCCACTACCGGAAATCACGAGGACGGCTTGCTTCTACTGTGTTCGGAATGTCTGGCATCCGGCGAAGACTGGTTACAACTCGGATCGTCAGCCTCGCACGCTAAGGCTTGGCGCTCGTGCTCGGCTTCCGCCACTTCTTGGGCATCTGCCGCAGAGAGCATCGAGTGATCGCACGAATCATCGCCCGCCTTACACGCAAGCAGGTCTCGTTGGCGCGCGTCACTGGCAAGGGCACTCGCCTCCGACGGCGTCAGTTGGGAGCTGTCGCACATCACTTGGCCTGTCTCACAGGATAGAAGGTTCTGTTCGTGCTGGAGATGGCTCACTTCCGTCGCTTGCGCCGGAGTCAGCATTGAACGATCACAAATCCCAGAGCTTGTTTCACAATTCACCAGGTTCTGGTCTCTTTCAATTTTGCCAACCTCTTGCGCCTCAGACGGAGTGAGCATACTCTTGTCGCAAGTCTCAGAAGCTGTCTCACAGGCCAGGAGATTCTGTCGTCGCGCCGCCTCGTCCACCTGGTGAGTCTCTGCCGGAGTCAACAGGGCGTGATTACACTCTTCGTAGCCACTCATGCAGGCCCAAAGGTTCTTATCGCGCAGCACATCCGCGAGCTGTCTCGCCTGTGCCGGCGTCAACAAGGACTTATTGCAGCCGAAACCTTCCAAGCAATTCTCCAGGTTCTGCTGCTTTGTGCTGCCCGCAGCCCAGCTCAAGGAGGTGCTGGCAAGGGCTGCGAGCATCAGCGAAATTGCCGCCATTCGTCGCATACTGTCTTTTACCCTCCGATTCGAGATACGTGCCCAGTTGGCTTACAGTGACCCAGCCCTGTCTGCCCGGCGCGCGAGCCTAAAAGCAACTGGTGCTTGGGGTTACAGAATGCATTGAAACCCGAGAGCCGCCACTGCTAACTCATTTTCCAAGGCCCCGTTGCCGGAGTGGGCAAGTCGGGAAGGGCCGCCTTCGATTCCTGGATGGCGCGAAGAGCCTGCGCTTCCAACGCCGTCCCATTATAAGCTGATGCGTGGCCGGCCGCGGCCGGTTGCTTG
This sequence comes from Terriglobia bacterium, assembly GCA_030042795.1. The sequence continues at coordinate 6,033 of JASHYZ010000342.1, forward strand.
TCTGTTTACATATACCCGGTACGGGTATCATACGCGTCATTAACCCACGCCCCTCACGATTACCCAAGAACCTATCGGTGGCATCGGCACTTCCCTGTCGCGACGCCTCTTTACACGAAACCGTCCGTTGGACACTCCCAAGCCTCCGATGAGCGCGGGGATGCATCATATACCATAACCGGGTATAGGCATGGTAGAATCTGGGGAGACGCAGACGCGAAAGACGCACGTTGGAACCAATCGATAGTGGCATCGTTATCTCAATCTCACGAGGAGGCCTTATTCATGCGCACCGTAAGTCACACTTTTCAAATCGGCATTGCCGCGCTCGCAGTTCTGGCGCTGGCTGGCTGCCACAAGAAAACCGTCGCCAAGGTGGCGCCACCGCCACCTCCACCGCCGGCGGCGCCCGGCTGCACATTAACGGCGGAGCCCACGACAATCCAACAGGGCCAATCCGCAACTCTCAGTTGGGTTTCTTCGAATGCGACGGGTGCTAACGTTGAACCCGGGCTCGGCAGGGAGGCGGCGTCGGGCTCGGCAGCGGTTACACCAAAGGATTCAACCACGTACATGATGACGGTTAACGGGCCCGGAGGGTCCAGGAACTGTGCGGCGCGATTGACGGTATCGCTTCCGCCTCCTCCACCAGCCGCGCAGCCGGTAACGCCGGGCGTGAGTGAGGAGCAGCTCTTCGATCAGGACGTTAAGACGGCTTATTTTGACTTTAACAGATCCTCGTTGCGCCCCGATGCCGAGTCGGCCCTTGGCACGGACGCTAAGTTTCTGAAGACGCATACCGACTTCAGGTTCACGGTAGAGGGAAATTGCGACCAAAGAGGGAGCGAAGAATACAACCTCGGCTTGGGGCAGCGGCGGGCCGACGCGGCCAAGGATTATTTGAAGGACCTTGGGATTTCGGCGAATCGCATCGCAACCATTTCCTATGGGAAGGACCGGCCAGTGTGTTCGGAAAGCGACGAGGCATGCTGGCAGAGAAATCGTAACGCCCGCCCGGTATACGGAACAATAACCCGATAGAGGCGGAAGGACTGCGCCGGGAGTCCGCCGGGCTCTCGGCCAGTCCCAACAAGACCGGCACCTCATCGGTCCCAGCACTTGGCGCAAGCCCCAAAGGTCACGCCCGGGTGACCGGGCGGCACTGCTGGAAGTGCTCGTCTTGGGTTATCCTGAGCGTGGTCTGGCCGTAGTTTGCCGGCGCAACAGGTCAACGGACGGCGGGTTTTCCCGACCGGAGGTTACGCTATGCTCGACGTCGCCACGCAGGAACGAGTGGCTTTGCGCCTTCGACGCATCGAAGGACAGGTGCGGGGTTTGGAACGGATGGTCAAAGGCCCCCAGCTCTGCGTGGATGTGCTTACGCAAATTGCAGCGGTGCAGGCCGGTCTTAAAGGCGTGGGCGATGAGATTCTCCATCATCACCTTCGGTGCTGCGTGCCGGAAGCATTCGGACGGCGTCTCCGCAGGACCGAGAAAGCGCGCCTTGAAGAAATGGTGAAGATCTTCGTACAGTACTGCAAGGAACCCCGCGGCCGGGCGAATCGCAAGCCGTCTGTTCGTCTTTGATGAATCGCGCGGCGACCGCTCATCAACCGCAAGAACTGAGTAGGCATTCGCGCGCCGCCAGGTGAACGATGGCTGTGTCCGCTGCCACCGTAAGGCGGCCTTGCGCACGTCTTGAGAGCGTGATCTTCTCTCAGGGCGCAAGATTGGCATTAGAGGGACGGAGACTTAACCCGCCTGGATGTGGATGTTCCTGGCAAAATCGCCGCTACGCTCCGGCAGAAGGGTGATTGATGCCTTTTTGCCGATATCGCTCTTCAGTTCGCTCATGGTGTCCCGGTTGTTGTTCGCGGCCAGGATGCGTGTGGAGTGTCTTACTCGCAGATCGAGAGGAATTCCGTCAGAGTCTTTCAGCACCACCAAGCGTCCGTCGTGATCCACGGCCGTAATCGTTCCGGTAAGAGTCTCAGCGGGACCCAGCACTGCCCTTTTTGTGGCGTGGCTGGTGTCCGCCTTCCCGGTAGTCTTCGACGCTGCAAAAGCTCCGGTCGCCGCGGCCGGCAGCAACGTCAGGGCAAGGATCGCGATGATCGAGAGATGCTTTTGAATGATGCGCATTTTTAATTCTCCCGTTGTAGATATTAAGGTTCACTCTTATTTGATGCGAGGGTGAATTGGCGGAGTTTCCTGCGATCGGCTGCGAGGTGCGCAGGCATGCCGCCGGGTGGCACGCACGCGAGGGGCGCAGAACTCAGCGCCAAATTTCGCACTCAACGCCTCAAAGCTCAAAGCCTCTACCTGACTCCAAACTCAAACAACTGGCCGCCTAGCGGGAGTCTGTTAGGCTTGCCGTCTGAATCGCGGCTATCAGCTTCGAGGGAGATGAATGAAACCCATCGGCGAAGGACAACGCAAGCGCGAGGGAATCCACGGGTCCTCACACAGACTCTGAAGCCAGACGGCCGGATGGTGTTCGTCGAGTACCGCAAGGAAGATCCCCAGGCGCCCATCAAAGAAGTGCACAAAATGTCGGTAGGTCAGCTCGACAAGGAGATGAAAGTAGTGGGGCTCAAGCGCGTGCGCACGGTTGAGACTTTGCCGCTTCAGCACATCGCGATGTACGAGAAGGGCAACTGAGCAACTGCCGATTTATGATTGTCGACCCGGTTGCGAACCCCACTGAGGCGCCGTACCAAGAGCCCAAGTCGCTATCCGTCGAGCGGCTGCCGTTTGTGGGTACTGGTGTCATTTGAACGCCCCGGACGCAGTCATTCCCGCGAAGGCGGGAATCCATTGCAGAA
>JASHYZ010000343.1 GCA_030042795.1 Terriglobia bacterium
CAAGGCCAGGAAACGCTGCTGCGAGGAAGATTCATTGACGACTTCTTCGAGTTCGCGCGGGCTAGAGACCGGAAGCTGAGAGTCGAGCTCGTGAACCATACGGCGCACGGAAGGAAGCTCGTCGAGCGGCTTGCCGGAAGTGCGCACCAGCACGGCCAGGTAGGAACTCTGATCCTGGTATTCAGGAGAATAGGCCTCAGGAGCCGCCGCCGTCTGATCGAGCCCGTACTGAAGAACATCGCCGACTACGCCCACCACGGTGATCCATTTGGGGTGATCCTTGTCCTGCGAGAACCGCTTGCCGATGGGGTCTTGGTTGGGCCAAAACTTATCTGCCATCTTCCGGTTGATGATTGCTACTTTCGGCGCATTTTGATTGTTGTCGTGCTCTGTGAAGTCGCGACCTCTGAGCAAAGGGATTCGCGCCGTGCGAAAGTAGCCCGGCATGACGGTAGACCACTCCACCAGAGGACTGGACCACATATCCTTGGGAGGAGCTTGTCCCTCGACAATGATCACGCCGTTGCTTCCTCCTTCGAGCGGTAGCTTGCTGGTGAAGGAAACTGATTCAACGCCGGGCAGCGCTGCGAGGCGTTCCTGAAGCTGCTGGTAAAAGGCCGCATAGCGGTCCTCGGCGCAGTCACCCTGCACATTCTTACACGCGGGGCTCGAGTACCTGGTTTCCGGCAGCGAGAGGCGCGCCGTGAGCACGTTTCGAGGGTCGAATCCGGGTTGCACACCGAGCAATTTCACCAGGCTGCGGACGGCCAGACTGGCGCCAATCACCATCATTAGCGCCATGGCAATCTCGCCGGCCGTTAGCAGGCTACGCGGCAGACTGCGCGCAGTAGCCACGGTCTGACTGCCTTCCTTGAGGGAGTCCTGCACGTCTTTGCGCGAGGCCTGAAGGGCAGGCGCGAGGCCGGCCACCGTGCCTAGGACCAAGGCGGCGAGTAGCGTCGCCAGGAAGACATAGCCATCGAGGCGGACCGAGATGATCTCTGGAACGTACCCGAGGGGAGCGTAATGCAGCAGGAGACGCAAGGCCGCCGAACCCACCAGTAACCCTGCCGCGCCCCCGACGACGAACAGCAAGACGCTCTCAGTGATCAACTGGCGGACCACGCGCCATCGGCCCGAACCCACGGCCATGCGAATGGCGATCTCTCGCTGGCGGCCAACGGCCTTGGCGAGCAGCAAGTTGGCTACGTTGACCGAGGCAATGAGCATCAGGAATCCGACGGTGGCGAAGAACATCCAGAGCGCCGGGCGCACCTGTTCGGTGAGGCGAGCCTGAAGCCCCACCACTTTAGCTTCCACGCCAGTGTTGGTTACGGGGTACTGCCGGGTGAGACGCCCGGAGATCGCCTTCATATCAGCCGAGGCCCGCTCCAGCGTGACGCCGGGTTTTGTGCGGGCCAGCACCCATAGCCAGTGATTGCCGCGCGACTTGCGCCACTCTGCTGAACGCAGGTTCAGAGGTATCCAGTACTCCGGCTTGTGGCCCCAAATGTGCGGGAATTGAAAATCGCGCGACATGATGCCCGTCACCGTGTATGGGCGGCCGTCGAGTGCAATTTTGCTTCCCAGCACGCCAACCTCTCCTCCGAAGGCGCGCTTCCATAAACCGTAGCTAAGGATCACTTCGCTGTCGTGTCCGGACTCCGTCTCATCGGCTGCGAAGTTACGCCCCAGGACCGGCCTTGCGCCCAGAAGGTCGAGGATCTCGGGCGAAACTTCGAATCCTTGAATCTGGAGAGGCTCCGAGGTTCCAGTGAGCGCGGCGCTGGTGACGAAAACAGCGCCCATAGTGTCGAAGACTTGGGTTTGCGCCTTCCAATCCACGTAATCAGGACCGGTGTCCGGATAGAGATTGCCGGGCCCGCTCGGCTCAGTCTCCCAGATGGTGACGATGCGGTCGGAATGCAGATAAGGCAGCGGCCGCAGGATGACCGCGTTGATGACACTAAAAATCGCGGTGTTCGCGCCGATGCCGAGCGCCAGCGTCAGAACGGCCACCGCCGTAAATCCGGGATTCTTGGCCAGCATGCGGAGACCGTAGCGAAGGTCCTGGATGAGGGTGTTCATTGTGGTTCACCTCCAGCAGTCAGTCCATCAGCTTTCGCAGCATTCCGCGTTCGACTCTCAACACTTACTGAGCGTTACATATCACAGTGACAGTTCCGGGAAAGGGCGGGGCTTTCGGCCCCGCCCTTTGACTTGCCAAGTGTGTCACTATATTCAGTAATCCTCAGTAACTCGCCGCCGCCCTGCCGGTTGCTGATGGCTGACTGCTGAGGGCTGATGGCTATTCCTTCGATCGACAATCGAAAATCGGCAATCAACTGATCCACCCGTCTACCAACTTGATGATCCTGTGGCCGTATGCAGCCCAAGTCTCGTTATGGGTCACCTGCACGATGGTTGTGCCTTCATCGTTGAGCCGCTTGAACAGGTCCATGATTTCTTTGCCCTGGCTCGAATGCAGGTTGCCGGTGGGCTCATCGGCGAGAATCAGCTTGGGGTTGGCAATGACTGCGCGGGCCACGGCCACGAGCTGTTGCTGGCCGCCGGAGAGCTGGCTCGGATAGAGGTCTTTCTTGCCCACAATGTGAAAGCGGTCGAGCGCGTCGGCCACGATAGCCTGCCGCTCTGAGCCCTTGACGTTGCGATAGGAGAGCGGGATGTCCAGATTCTCGGCGACGGTCAGATTGTCGAGAAGATGGTACTGCTGGAAGACGAAGCCGATATACTTCTTGTTGACCTCGGCGCGCTGCTTTACGTTCATCCTGTGAATGGGATTTTCCTGGAAGTAGTATTCCCCCGTCCAGGCGCCGTCCAGCATTCCCAGAATGGCCAGCAACGTGGATTTCCCCGCTCCCGAAGGGCCCATGACCGTCAGAAAATCACCATCTTTGATTTCGAGGCTGATGCGGCGCAGGACGTAGTAACGCCCCGCTCCCACGGGGTACGACTTTTCGATGTTTTGTAGTTGAATCATTTTCGCGTACCTCTCAGGTCCTCTCTTAGTGTGCAAGTTGACATCTTGATGTTTCTAGCTTAGCATCAGGATGTGCGAACAACACTCACTCTCGATGACGACGTCGCCGCTAAGCTTCGGGCGGAGGCACGCCGCTCCGGCGAGCCGTTCAAGCAGGTTGTCAATCGCGTGATTCGCATCGGTCTCCACTC
>JASHYZ010000344.1 GCA_030042795.1 Terriglobia bacterium
CCCTAAAGGCGGTGGCTGGTGGTTAGTGGTTTGCTGCATTAATCTCAGATCAACGGCCGGCGACGTGCAAATACAAAACCGCGTCGCCGCCAAATGGGGCTGAGAAGGATTGAGTGCTATCGGTAACGGAAATGGTCCCTGTTGCTGCCACCCGGTTGGTAGAGGGATTGAACCATTCATATCGGTACGCTGTCGGCGACACTTTTACCGTGAACGGACCGGATGTAGGTTGGTACACCAAATACTCGACGCCCGGATTTGCCAGACAAAATCCCGTGCTGGAGAGCGACCCCTGCGGCGTCATCGCCACCAGGTTCATTCGATTTGCGTATATCATCGTGCTGCCCATAGCGTCACGAATGGGGTCCCAATACTTGTCCGGGGACGCGCCAACTTCAGGATCGGCAGTTGAGCCTTCGGGATTGTTGCGTTTCGGCCATTTTGTGAGGTACGGATCCATGAAGGCTACGTTATTGCCCGCGGTGAAGTTCTCCCACACCCAAGACCGCTGCGCGAGCGGTCCGTCGCGTCGCAGGTCGCCCCAGCCGTAGGCGTGGTCCGTATCATTGATGATGACTTTGGCGCCGTCGGACGGCGGCACATGACTGCCGGGAGATATCCAGTCAGCCGCGCTCTTGTAAAGCGTCAGATCGGATCCGCCTCTCCATTGAAACGTCATTCCTACGGGGTGCTGCAGGGGCTTGTTAGCCTCGTATCGTTTCACATATTCAATCACTCGAGCCTGCCAGAAGTCTGAATAGGGCGAACCCGACTCGTTTGACACCTCGTAGAGGACGTTGGCGAGATCATTCACCGTATCGATAACCTTGCGGATGTATGCGGTCTCGATGTTCCACACTTCGTCTGACATCTGTGAGTCGTCGCTGGGACAGGTCTCCGCGCAACTGATGTGATTGATGTTGTTCGTGGCGACGAAAGGATCACCGTCTTTGGGATTGGTGTCAAATTGCCATTCGAAACCGTTGAAGAGCATGACCGACACATAGATGCCGTTCTTGGACGCAATAATCGTCCTCTCCCGCATGCGGTCAAAGTAGCGCTGGTCGAGTTTGGTGAGGTCGAATTTCAAGCCGCCGTCAGTGGCATCTCCGGGACCCGTTCGAAGCCATCTGAAAGGAGGACCGACGAAGTTTCCCTCTGAGAAGTCAGGGCCTGGGCCGGCGTTTGGCAACTCTGCGGTCCATAGACGCATGAAATTGAAATGGTGGTCCACCATCCATTTCATGTATCGGTCGTAGTCAAAAGCCGCTCCCGGAGGATTCAACTGGCCACGGTCGAGAAGGTTCGCCCAGGTGTGGGAGCCGGCGAGGTAAATGGCCTTGCCCGATCCGTCCGTAAAGTAACGGCCGTTGGCGGGATTTTTCCGAAGAGGACCCGAGGCGATTTGACTTCGCTGGGGATTGAGGCGCGCTCCACCGTCGGCCGTATAGGCACAAGTCAAACAGGCGACACCGAAGATCAAGGCCCTCATCACGAGTCGGCTTAACAGCCGCTTCGGTTTCACCATGAGTGATGGCATTTAATCCTCCTTGGAAAGTCACAGTGCGGCCGGTGGCCGCAACCAAACCGAAGTCCTCGGCGACCTCTGCGCCCAGAAGGCTCTAACCTGGCGCGGCCTTGGGCCGCAACCGAACCGAAGTCCTCGGCGCTCTCTGTGCCTAGAAGCCCCTCAACACGGAGTTCACAGAGACTCTGGGGCCTCAGTGTTGAAGGCTTTTGGCCACAGAGGGCACGGAGATACCACAAGACTCAATTGGAATTTGGTCCGACCGCAAAACCTTCGCGGCCGGAGAAGAACCAAGCACCGGAAATATGGAGTCACAAAGGCGCTCCGCCTCGATCGAAGCAGGGAATCGCCTTGTTTGTTGCCGGATCGAAAAGGTGCACTGCCGTAGTATCCAAAGCAATCGTCGTGGTGGCGCCGCTTCGCAATTCGGTTTGGCGTCCGACCTGAGCAATGACTTCCTCCTTTGAATCTGCGAGCGCGAGCACCAACAAGGTCTCAGCGCCGAGCGGTTCCACCGCGATGACGCGGGCAGGAATACGCACCACGCACGATGCGAGGCCGGCAGGCTCAACCTCGTACAAATCTTCGGGCCGAATGCCGACGATGACCTCAGTTCCTGTGTATTTTCCTAGTTCAGGCAGCGTCTGGGCGGGAAGCTCGATGCGACTGCCACACACCTGGAGCATTGCGCGTCCATCTTCAATCGCCACGTTGCCTTTGAGCATATTCATCTGGGGGTTGCCGAGAAATCGCGCCACGAACGTGTCGGCAGGATTTTGGTAAACCTCCAGGGGCCGCCCGATTTGAACCACCTCGCCTTTGTTGAGGATACAGATGCGATGGCCCATCGTCATGGCTTCCACCTGATCGTGAGTCACGTAAATCGTGGTGGTGCCCAGTTCCTTCTGCTGTTTAATAAGCTCGTTGCGGGTCGTGAAGCGCGCTGCGGCATCAAGATTAGAGAGGGGCTCATCGAAGAGAAACACCTGGGGCTCCCGGACGATGGCTCGTCCCAACGCTACGCGCTGCCGTTGACCTCCGGAGAGCGCGAGTGGCTTTCGCTTCAGGTAGGGCACCATGCCGAGCTTGGCCGCCGCCGCCATGACGCGACGCTCGATTTCGGACTTTGGGAATCCCCGCCGGCGGAGGCCGAAGGCGAGGTTGGAGTAGACATCCATGTGCGGGTAGAGGGCATACGACTGGAATACCATCGCGATATCGCGGTCCTTTGCCGGGACGTGGTTGATGCGCCGCCCGTTCAGCAGGAGATTGCCGGAAGTGATCGGTTCGAGGCCGGCGATCATGCGCAAGATCGAGCTTTTTCCACAACCCGATGGTCCCAGCAGTACCATGAACTCGCCATCGGCCACTGTGAAGCTCACATTCCTGACCGCGAGTTCCGCGTGTCCTCCATATTCCTTGCAGAGTCTATCGACTGTAACCACCGCCATGCGCGAGCGTCCCTCTTTCAATACCTGCCGGTGCCTTCAGCGGACCGCCCCTGCCGCCATGCCTTTGATCATCGTTTCGGAAAAGCAGCTATAAAGGACGAGCACAGGAAGTATTGCGATCATCAGGCCGGTCGCCACCATGCCCACGTCAATCTGGTGTCCGCCCATGAAGAACATGATGCCGAGCGGCAAAGTACGCTTGCTGTTATCAGTCAGCAGGACGACGGCATACAAAAATTCGTTCCATAAGATAATGAAATTCAGCAACGCTGTGGTGAAAACTGCCGGGGTGGCTACAGGCAGCGCGATGCGCCAGAAGATCTCGAAGTCGGCGTATCCATCCAATTTGGCGGCGTCGAAGAGATCTTGTGGGATATGACTGAAAAAGGTCTCCAGGACGTAAATGGTCATGGGGAGCTGGGTGGCGACGTATACCACCACCAACCCGGTCAGCGAGTTGTACAGCCTGAGGCTAAACATAATCTGAAAAAGCGCGAGAATCAGCATTTGAGGAGGCAGCATCATTCCCGAAAGAATTAGAAAGCGCAGAGCGCGATTGCCCCGGAAGGAATATCGCGCCAGGCCGTGCGCCGCCATCGCTCCCAGCAGCGTAGCGAGCACCACCGCGGTCACGACCACTACCGTGCTGTTCCAGAAATACTGCCCGTAGTTGGATTGCGTCCAAGCCTTAAGGAACTTCCCGAAGTGCGGATGTAAAGGGAAGCCGTAAGGGTGATCGAGAATCTCCGGCGTCGTCCGCAAGGATAAGGCCGCGACCCACAAAAACGGACCTCCCATCATCACCGAACAGACTACCACGAAGAGCAGAAGCACGACTTTCTTCAAGGAAACCGGGCCTTTTTGCATTCAGGGCCGCCGCTAGCAGTTGTTGAAAAACGTGATGGTGGCTTGTCATTCCGAGCGAAGCGAGGAATCTCGCCTTGAAATTAAAGGAACTACGAGATTCCTCGTCGCCACTGCTCCTCGGAATGACAGCGGGTACGAGTTTTTCCGCAAACCGTTAAAATTCCAGCCTGTCGCGCTGCCAAAGCAAGCGGGTGAGAAGCGCCACAAATGCCAGAATCATGATGAACCAGAGCACGGCGATCGCCGAGGGATAGCCAAGATCAAAAGTGTTCCAATCAAACGCCCGTTTGTAAACGTAAGTCGAGACGGTTTCGGTGGACCACAGTGGCCCGCCGCGCGTCATGATCCAGACCACATCGAAGATCATCATCTTGCCCACGAAAGAAAGCACCAGCAAGCTCACAGCGGTCGGACGCAGCATCGGAAGGATCACGAAGATGAGCTTGGCCAACCAGCCACAATGATCGAGATCCGCGGCGCCCAGAACATCGGCGGGCAAGGCGTAAAGAGCCGCGAGGAAGACGATCATGTTGAAGCCCGCCCATTTCCATATCTGAGTTGCGAGGACGGCCCACAGCGCGGTGTGCGGGTCGCCCAACCAGGGGTGCGCGAGCGCGCCCAGGCCAATCCACCGCAAGAGAGTGTTCACGATTCCCCAGTCCTGGTCGTAGATCCAAACCCAGATGATGCCAACGACTACGTAAGAAATTAACACCGGCGAGAACCACACCACTTTCCAGAAGCGCGCCAAGGGGACCTTAGCAAACAGGCACAGCGCCAGCAACAAGCCGGCCGCGACATCGCATACCGTGCCCACCACGGAGAAGACTGCGGTATTTCTTACCGCCTTCCAGAACACAAAATCGTGGGTCAGCAAAGCCTGATAGTTTCCCAATCCGACGAATTCCACGGTGTTGTGAGGCTTCATTACGTGCAGGCTGTTGTAAATGGTCTTCAACACCGGGAAGAGCGTAAAACCCGCATAGATGATGAGCGCCGGGGCGATGAACGTGATGATGGGAATCCAGACGGAAGATTGCGTGCCGAGACGCGTGCGCTCGTCCCTTTGCCGAACCTGGACCATCGACGCCATAGTCGATTCCCGCCTACCCCTTGTAGCAACTCTGATTCATCAGGCGGAGGGCTTCGTCAACCGAGAGCAACCCTCCTGGGAAGCTTGAGTTCATTACCTGCACAAAGGTATCGAGACACGCTCCCTCGAGAAAATCACTAGGGTCCATATCGAAGTACTTCGCGCCCTGTTGGCGGGCCATGAGCTCCTGGTAGTACCCCGCGTAGTGGGCCGTGGCAGGACTCCCTTGCGCCTTCACGGCCGTTTGCAAGTGAACGGTGTCGATCCAAAGTTTGCCGATTTCTGGCTGCGACATTCGGTTCAAGAATTCCGCAGCCAGTTGGCGATGCGGAGTTGCCGCGTTAATGGCGAAGCTGGAGCCGATGGCGCGAACCTTACACTCGTTGCAAGTCCCGTCATCCATGGCGGGAAACTGCATGATGCCCAGCGGAAAGTCCTCGGGTTGGCCGCCCTCGTCAACAGGCACGAAAGCGCGGCCAGTGTACCAGCTCCCCATGGGCAGCATGAGGGCCCCAGGCCTCTGATAGAAGTAATAGTGCGATTCGGCCAGCTTCAGGGTCATGAAGTCCTTTGGGTAAGCCCCCGCGTCAACCAGCTCTTTGACCCAGCGAAATACTGCTGCCACACGCGAGTCTTGAAATGACAACTGCCCGCCAAAGAGTTTGGCGTAATCGCTGAGCCCCAACTTGTGGAGCAGAGCCTGCGTCAGGATGTAGGCGCCCGGAAAGTTGCGGTCGCCAACTCCTTGCGCGATCGGAGTAATTCCGGCAGCCCGTGCCTTTTTCACCAGATCGAGGAATTGCTCTTGCGAGAATTGGGCATTGGGCGGCAGAGTGAAGCCGAGCTTCGCCAGCAGATCTTTGTTGTAATAAAGTTCGTCGGTGTAAACCTCCTGCGGCACTGCCCAGGTCTTTCCGTCGCGAACCCAGGGTGTTCTGGCCCAAGGGTAAATGTTGTTCCAGTCGATCAACCCATCGAGAGGGAGCACGTAGCCATCGGTGATCAAATCGCTCCAGTCTGTCTCGATGTAAAAAACGTCCGGGCCCTGACCGGCGGCCAGAGAAGTCTTCAGCGCGACGATCAAACCCTCGGCGTCATACCATGTAATCGTAACGTGAAGCCCCGGATGGGCTCGTTCCATCTCCCGAGCTACTTTTTCCCGGACGGCGACTTTGGCCGGCTCGTCGGCCTCATGGCTCCAGATTGAGAGGGTGGGCCCTTCAGCCCGAGGCTTCTCAAGTCGCCACACGAAAAGGGCAACGAGTAAGACAGTAGCGCATACGAAAACGACCGTTTTCATTTCTCAAGGAGTGCGCACGTGAGCAGGATCGTCCGCAACAGAAGCGTGACGGCTTTCACGAAGTGGTTCGCCGACGAACCTTCTGCCCCGGGCGTCCCTCATTGCGGGGAGGTCATCCCTGCTCCGGGCGCACATCATGCATGAAGTGTAATAGCCCAGGCGAGTCCAAGTTTCAATAAAGAATCGAATCAACTTTTGTAGTAAAGCTATCGTCTTGAGGGCGCATCCTCTCAGACAGGCTCACTCTTAATTCAATGCATGTCAATGCATGGTTTCGATTGAAGGCCTGCGCAGCCTATTGAATTATGGTTATTTGGTACGCCTGGCAGGATTCGAACCTGCGACCTTTTGCTCCGGAGGCAAACGCTCTATCCATCTGAGCTACAGGCGCTCTTGGTGATGAGTGTAGCCCGGGGACACACACCGGTCAAGGTGTATCGGTGGCAGAGGCCCAGCGCCCAATCAGACTCTCGATGGACTTGCGTCCACCCTGATTAGATAACGGCGTCGGCTCCGGATCGCCGGTAGACTTGGGTTGTATCCCAGACCAAGGCTGGCCGGGAAAGGAGCCGACATGAACATTATCGGATGTGATTTGCATACGCGCTACCAGGTGGTAGCGTGGGTTGAGGAAGAGACGGGCGAAATCCGCACACGGCGCTTGGAGCACGGGAAGGAAGAGGTCCGAGCCTTTTACGCGGGTTGGCCGCGAGGGGCGCGGATCGGGATCGAGGCGACGCTTCCGGCCCTGTGGTTCGAGCGGCTGCTGGGGGAGTGCGGGCATGAGTTGTGGGTGGGGGGCGCGGCGGAGATCTGGGCGCGCTCGGTGCGACGGCAGGTGACGGACACGCGGTCGGCGGAACACCTGCTGGATTTGCTGCGGACGAAGCGCTTCCCGCGCATCTGGGTGCCGACGGCGGAGGAACGGGATGTACGGCAGTTGCTGGTGCGCCGGATGAAGTTGGTGCGGGTGCGCACCCTGATGAAGAACCAACTACACGCGCTGGCGATGAGTCAGGGGGTCTGTCGAAAGCGGAAGCTGTGGACGGTGAAGGGACGGGCCGAACTCGAGGGGCTAGCGCTG
>JASHYZ010000345.1 GCA_030042795.1 Terriglobia bacterium
CACGCGCTATTGCTCCAACAACTGTCCGTACAAGGTGCGGCGTTTTAACTTCCATTTGTATTCGGATTGGGATACGCCCAGCCTCTACCCGCTGCGCAACCCGGACGTGACCGTGCGAAGCCGCGGCGTGATGGAAAAGTGCAGTTACTGCTTGCAGCGAATCATGGAGAAGAAGATTCCCGCTGAGCGCGATGAGCGGGTGCTGAAGGACGGGGAAATTCAAACCGCCTGCCAACAGACGTGTCCGACGCAGGCGATCGTCTTCGGGAACATCAACGATCCGGAGAGCCGCGTTGCGAAGCTCAAGGCGCAGCCGCGAGACTACGGCCTTTTGCGGGAGCTGAACACCCGGCCGCGGACGACGTATCTTGCTCGTTTGCGGAACCCGAATCCGGAGATCACTGGATAACTCATGGACCCGGCCGAAACGAACAACCTGACTACCGTGGTCGAAACCGAAGATGTCCTGGCGCCGGGGCATACTTACCGGTCTGTCAGCGACAAGGTCAGCGATATTGTGCTGCAGTGGCCGGTCGGCATGAAGTGGGCCGGCGGACTTCTGATTGCGCTGATTCTTCTGTTCATCTTCCACGTCGCCGTCGTCTGGGTCCTCACTCAGGGAGTCGGCGTCTGGGGCATCAACATCCCGGTCGGCTGGGCATTCGCCATCACCAACTTCGTTTGGTGGATCGGAATCGGCCATGCCGGAACCCTGATCTCCGCCTTCCTGCTGCTCATGCGCCAGCAGTGGCGCACGTCCATCAATCGCTCTGCCGAAGCCATGACAATTTTCGCTGTGGCTTGCGCCGGCATGTTTCCGCTGCTCCACATGGGCCGTCCCTGGCTCTTCTACTGGCTGCTGCCTTATCCGGACACGATGGGCGTGTGGCCGCAGTTCCGCAGTCCGCTGGTGTGGGACGTGTTCGCGGTCTCGACTTACCTCACGGTGTCCGTCGTCTTCTGGTATACGGGACTGCTGCCGGACTTGGCCACGCTGCGCGACCGGGCCAAGAAGCGCGTCGTCAAGATCATTTACGGCATCGTGTCACTGGGCTGGCGCGGGTCAGCGGTGCACTGGTCCCGCTATGAGATGTGCGGCCTCTTGCTGGCCGGCCTCTCAACGCCTCTGGTGGTTTCTGTACACACGGTGGTGAGCTTCGACTTCACCATTGCGATCCTGCCCGGCTGGCACAGCACGATCTTCCCGCCTTACTTCGTAGCCGGCGCCATTTATTCAGGGTTCGCCATGGTGTTAACCCTGATGATTCCCCTGCGCAAGTACTACCACCTTGAAGATTTCGTCACCCTGAAGCACCTGGATTTCATGGCCAAGGTGATGCTGGCGACAGGGCTCGTGGTGGCTTACAGCTACCTCATGGAAGCCTTTATGTCGTTCTACAGCGGAAATCAGTTCGAGCGCTACATGATGATGAACCGCATGACCGGGCCCTACGCCAAGGTCTTCTGGACGCTGATTGCCTGCAACCTTGTGAGTCCACAGTTACTCTGGTTTCGGAAGTTCCGCCGGGGTCCGTGGCTTTTGTTTGCGGTCTCGCTGGCGATACAGACCGGCATGTGGCTGGAGCGCTTCGTGATTATTGTCACCAGTCTCCATCGTGATTTTCTGCCCTCCAACTGGGGCATGTTCTACCCGACGCGCTGGGATTACATGACCTTTCTCGGCACGCTCGGCTTGTTCTTTACACTGTTCTACCTGTTTATTCGCTTCTTGCCCATGATCGCCATTCACGAGTTGCGCGATCTGGTGCACAAGAAGCACGAAGAAGAGGAGATGGCGGCGGCGCATTAGGAGTTCAGAGTTGCTCAGTTCGGAGTTTGAAGAAACTCCGAACTAAGGGACTTCGAACTTACGGGACTGCAATGGCAAGAGGACTTCACGGCCTGATGGCTGAATTCGAGACGCCCGAGCAAGTGCTGGGCGCGGCCCTACGCGCGCGGGCCGAGGGCTACCGCCGGATGGACGCTTACACGCCGTTTGGCGTGGAAGGGCTTGCCGAGGCCATCGGATTCCATCGCGGGCGAAAGCTCTCGGCGATCACGCTGGCCGGCGGCCTCACCGGATGCTGTGGCGGCTTCTTCCTGTGCTGGTGGCCGAACGTCATTGGATATCCGCTGAACATCGGCGGCAAGCCGTGGAACAGTTGGCCGGCCTTCATTCCCATTACCTTTGAGTTGACGATTCTGTGCTCGGCGCTGTCGGCATTTTTCGGCATGTTGGCCCTGAACGGCTTTCCCATGCCTTATCATCCTGTTTTCAACGCACCAACCTTCGATCTGGCGTCGCGGGACCGCTTCTTTCTGTGCATTGAGGCCGAAGATCCAAAATTCGATCGGGCGGGAACCCGGGAGTTTTTGGCGGGACTCAACGCGCTCGAAGTCGTTGAGGTGGAGAAGTAGAGCCGATGGCCAACGCTTGCACACCTCGATGGCGCGCGGCAAAAGAGCTTTTGCCTATTGGGATTCGGTGTTCGGGATTCGGTTTTCGGTCCCGGTTCCTGAACCCCGAACCCCGAACCACAAATCCCGTCTGCCGGCTGACAGCCTTGGCTGGCACTCTGACCCTGGTGCTCCTGGCCGCCGCAGGTTGCCGCAACGACATGCACCAAGCGCCCCGGTACGATCCGCTGGGGCCCAGCACCTTCTTCTCCGACGGACGCTCGGAGCGCCCCATGATCGCCGGCACGGTGCCGCATGGCGAACTGCGCACGGACGAGCTTCGTTACACCGGGAAGATTAACGGCGTGACCGCTGACGAATTTCCTTTTCCGATCACCCGGCAGGATCTTGAGCGCGGGCGGCAACGATTTAATATTTATTGTTCCCCCTGCCATGACTACACCGGAAGCGGCCATGGAGTGGTTGTGCAACGAGGTCTGCTGCAGCCCCCGTCGTATCATTCGGAAAAGCTGATGAAAATGCCGGTGGGAAACTTCTTCGAGGTCATTACCAACGGCTACGGGCAGATGTACAGTTACGCCAGCCGCGTTGCGCCCGACGACCGCTGGAGAATCGCCGCCTATATCCGGGCGCTGCAGCTTAGCGAGAACGCTACCCTCAACGACGTGCCGCCCGATCAGCGGCAAGAATTGCAGAATGTTGCGAAATAGAGCGCCATCATACGTTCGGTAACGCTCTGATGGATCAGAAATCACAATGAACGAACCTCTGCAGGCGACGTTTGATCGAATTCAACGCCCCGCGCTCGGCGCCGGCGTCATCG
>JASHYZ010000346.1 GCA_030042795.1 Terriglobia bacterium
AACGCCCACGTCAGTTCCTGCCGTCCTGAATGAGTTCGTTGTCATCGACCGGCCTGGGCTGTACCACCTTACGCGACGAGTCACCAGGTTAGTGACTTCGGCGCGGCTTCGCAGCCCGTACCGCTCACAATCAATTCCAACGCGATTCAGTTTGAGGTTGTTGCGACCGATCCGTCCTGGGAACGGGCCCAATTGCAGCACATCCGCGAGGTGCTTGACCACGTATCTCCTTCAGACGCATTTGTTCCCGGTACACCAATTGCCGATGCCGTTAAGGCTCTTCGCTTCCTTACCAGCGAAGACGCGGCGTGGGAAATGGCGCGCCGCCTGTGCGGCGGCGCGTCAGCCAGCGACTTCGAATACACGTTGGGCTTGCTCGATTCTCGCCATCGCGCCGCTGCCAGGGACGAGATGCAGAGTCTCATGGCGAGCCCGGACTTCCCGGTCTGCGGTACCTTTGCGGACACTTTCACCAGGCTTGCGCTCACTCGAGACACCGCGCCCGAGGAGGTCCAAAGCCGGATGGCTGACAGCCGCCAGGCCTTGCAAGGAAAGCTGCTCGCCCTGCTGGCCACCAAGCGAGGAAAAGCACTCGCCGTAAGCTTGGATACGCTACTCAGCGGCGGCGTCTCTGCGTCGGAGCAACCCGTGCTACTTAGAGAATTGCTGCGGTCATTCCAGCTGCTCCCCATCGAGTCGCAAACCAGTTGGCTCCAATACCACTGGTCCGAACTGAAGAGCCCTGAATGGCTGCCCATTCTGCGGACGATTGCTACGCGTTACCAGGACTTTCCTGAGCCGCACGAAATACAGGCGTGGCAGTCACTGCAGTTGACCGGCGCTGCGCTCAAGGATTGGTATGAGATTGACCCAGGGGATGCGCGTGCGGCCGTGATCACGGAGATTAACCGCGCACGCCCGCGCTATAGCGCTACCGTGCTTGGTTTGTTGCCTGACCCGACCTTGCCAGACTCTGAGGGCCTGCTGGCGGCAAACTTTGTCGCGAGTAACGACAGTGACGCTAATCTGGCCTCATTGCTTCACCGTTACGCAGACGAAAGCGTTTTGCCTGCCGTGCTTCCCAAGATCGAGGAAAACGTCGGCAAGTGGGCTTGCGAGCCTCAGGACAATATTCTCGCCTTCGCGCTCAAAGTCGAGCCTGACACCGCCAAACCGCTCATTGAGCGCGCCCTGGCCGCGCGCGGACCCAACAGTAATGCCTGCCGGCACATGGTGCTTACCGATGTGGGGCGCCTGCAGCCGAGCCCGTCCCTTGAAGACATTGCGATGCCGGCGCTCGATGATCCGGACCTTCAGGTGGCTATAAATGCCGCCGAGTACTTGGGTGAATACGGCTCAGCCGCGGTTGAGGAAGCCCTCTGGCAGCATTATCAGGCGTGGAGCCAGCAGTGGACCGGGCATGCCGACGAATTGCGCGTGATTCCAGGCAGTGACAATCCCAATCAGTGGGAAGCTGGCCGAGGGGTCAGCCTGGCGCGCGCCCTCGCCACCGGCGTCGCCTGGCTGGCGGATGATAAGACGCTTCTTCGCATCGCTGCGCTCGACGTAACCGGCAGTGTGAAGGTACAGTTGGAGAGCGAGGCCGCGGTGTGGCGGCAGCAGCCCATCACTATCGCTGCAGTCCCCGGCCAGCCGCTGTCATTCCTCCTGGCACAATATAATCTTCGATCTCTCGACGAACTCAAGACGAAGCTTGCCGAATTTTCGCGCGGCACCGCGTTCAGTTGGTCAGGGGATGAATCGCCCGAGGCGCAGGCAGCCTTCGAGGAGATCTCAGCCGTTGCCAGTAAGTACGGGCTGATGCTGAATCGGGCAGCGCATAACTGAGGATGCTGGGCAACGCGAGGGCATTTTCAGTGATCTGTTTCAAGGGATTCAGCCAAGCCCTGTCGGGCGCTCACAGCGTCCCTGCGTACACCCTGGGGTTTTGTATAATGAGCACTGAACATGCACATAGCGATGGAATATGACCAAACAGAGACTCACACGAACGAATCTTCTGCTTGAGGCGGGCAAAGTGCGGCAGCTTCGCAAGACCCTGGGATCGCCGAGCAACTCTGAGGCAGTGCGGCGCGCTATCAACGAGCGCTTGGCGGCAGAAGCAGGTCTCCAGGCGCTACGAAAGCTGCAAGCGCTCGGAGGCCTACAGGATACCTTTGGACGTGCTCCGGCAGACGCCCAATGACGTCACTTCCGCCGGGCCCGCTTCTGTTTGACACCGGGATTTACATCCGCTTCAGTCGCGGCGAAAGGTATACCTGGCTCGGCGAGGACGTGCGGCTATTCCAGCGCACTATTCTGACCGCAGTGGTGGCCGCAGAACTCTACGCCGGAACCCGTGACTATCGTGACAAGCGCGCCCTGGATGCACTGTGCCGCGCACATCATTCCTTGGGCCACTTCTCCTTGCCGCCTTCGGCTTCATGGATCGACGCCGGCATCTTTCTTCGGCGCGCCCGAGGTACCTTTGGGCAAATGGACTTCGTTCGCCACTTTCGAGACCTGCTGATCGGGCTGGAGGCGGTTCGGGCGGGCGCCACGGTGGTAACTGAGAACATCCGCGACTTTGGCCGCTGGCAATCTCTACTCGAAAGTGCTGGAAAGACCCTGAAGGTGTTCGACCCGTCGGAGGCACAATAGGCCGGTAGCCGGATGAAGCAGGTCACATGACTATTCCTAGTGGACGACTTCAGGGCGCGCCTGTTGGCCAATCCAAACGTGAAGGCGGAATATGACGCACTCGCCCCTGAATTCGAGATTTCTGCTGAGTTGATCAAGGCTCGCCGCCGGGCCAGGCTATCTCAAGCCGAACTGGCCGCCCGGATGGGTACCAGTCAGTTGCGCGAAGTCGGATTAGTGCTCCTCCCCATCGGGGGGACAGCTCATTTGCATTTCTCAGGCGGATCGACAAGATCTCCTCAACATAGTTTCATTTTGCCTTACCCCAACCCTCGCGCTCTACCTACTTTCTTACTTCCCACTCTCTGATCTGCTCGAGGCTGGTCGCGGTTGCGGGCCTGCCGAAGTGACTCTGCGCCGCTCTATCTTCGAGTGGGGTAATCATCGTTCGTAGACTTCGCTTCGATGACGGATGCGAGTAACCTCCACCAACAAAGCGGCGTCGTTGATGGTGTAAATCACGCGATAGTCTCCCACGCGAATGCGCCACTCGTTATGCCCACCTTTGAGTTTTTTGCAACCTGGCGGTCGAGGGTTAGAGGCTAGTTTTTCGATGCGAGGAACAATGCGCTCGTTGAGCTGGCACGACAGACGCTTAAGTTCTCTTGCTGCACTTGACGCCAAGACAACACGGTAGCTAGCCACGGAGCTTTCCGCTTTTGATGAGGTCTGCCTTCACCTCTTCCAGCGGGACGCGTCTCTCCCGCCGCCGCGACCGCGAAACGAGCACGTCCTGGATATCTTCCCAAAGAGCCTTATGCTTCTTGAGGTCGACGACGGCCGCCGTCTTACGGCCCCTTTCGTCCGTGATGTATTGTATTCCTGTCATGATCATTGTCTCCCGTGCCCTAATTCTAGCATGGGGAAACGGCAGCAACCGACAGGGGCACCCAGCGAAATGGCCGTGCCGAGAGGCACGACTTTCAACTCATACCTGTGAGGTACGAGGCACCCCGGCCACGCTATAATGGGTTTGAGACGCCATGCCGATTACGATACCAGACGAAGTGCTCAGCGCGGCTCACCTCAGCGAGTCCCAATTGAGACAGGAACGAGCGCTCACTCCGTTTCTACAGGAGCGGTTGGTCCTCGCGCAGGCCAGCCACCTCGCCCAAATGAGCCAGCTTGCGTTTCAGGGCCTGCTGGCGGAGCGCGAGATTCCAATCCATTACGGGGTCGACGAATTCAGAGAGGATCTCCGAACTGCGCGCCGGATTGATAAGCATTGATCGTTGTTCTCCCTGTTGAATCTCGGGCGAATCGGCCGCCTTGAGCTTCTGCCTTCGCTTTCAACCAGCGGTTTGGAGTTCCTTGCGCAAGAGATCGCTCGCGAGGCGTCCGAGCGGTACGCTGGCCTTGTGTGCCCGTTGCCGAAGCTTGAGGGCAACATCGCCGTCTATCGGAATTTCGAAGTGGCGGCTTCGGAACTCGCTTATCATTTTTACAGTCCGGAAGACCTCAGGATAGTCGGTGGTGTCGTGCTTGTCCCAGAAGTCGGCGGCTTCGGCATAGGAGCCGAATTCTTGCGGAACAGGGTTCAACGATTTTTTTTTGCTCACGAAAGTACCCCCGCCGCGTGGACGATCCAAGCATTACGCTTGGGAGGCTCTCACGACTGGCGATTATACAGCGCGGCGTGGCTCAGCCCAACCCAACCAAGCTTTACCGGGGGTAGTGGGTCACTTTGAATTCTCTCCGGCATTTCGTTGCCTGTCATTCCCGCGTAAGCGGGAATCCAGGCTGTAAGGCGCATCTCTCCTCTGTAGATTCCCGCCTTCGCGGGAATGACAGGGGAACCTGCCGAGAGAGAATTTAGACTGACCCACTACCTTACCGGGGCCTCCTAAAGAGCCTGCCTGGGTGCGGTGCAAATCCGACACCCCGCGAAGCTGTGCTAAAATTCTACTGTTGAACCGTGACGGACGCATTCGCGTCTACGATCGTTTTATGCCTACAGTCGGAATGGTAAGTCTCGGCTGCCCGAAGAACCTGGTCGATAGCGAAGTCATGCTCGGGCAGCTTGCAAGCCGCGGCTGGGACCTGGTAACCCAACCGGACGATGCCGACGTGTTGATTGTGAACACCTGCAGTTTCATCGAGGCTGCAAAACAGGAGTCAATCAACACCATTCTGGAGATGGCCGGGCACAAAAAGAACGGGCGAGCGCGGCGTCTCGTCGTTGCCGGCTGCCTGGCGGAGCGCTATCGGCAAGAAATCCTGAAGGAAATCCCCGAAGTTGACTTCGTGATGGGTACCAATGAGTTGGAGCGCGTGGTCGAGGCGTGCGAAGGCTCCGGTGGAGCCAAGACTTCCGACCGGCCTTGGGACCCCTATCTCTACACTGAATTCACGCCGCGTGTGCTCTCCACGCCCGCTTACTCCGCTTATTTGAAGATCGCCGAAGGGTGCGACCATCCGTGCAGCTTTTGTGTAATTCCTCAGATGCGCGGTAACTTCCGTTCGCGCCGGTTTGAATCCGTGGTTCGCGAGGCGGAGAATCTGGCCGGGCGCGGTGTGCGCGAGTTGGTGCTAGTGGGGCAAGACACCACGAGCTATGGCGCAGATTTGGGGTTGAAGGATGGCTTGGCCTTGCTGCTGGAAGAGCTGGCGAGGATTCAGGAAGTCGTCTGGGTGAGGTTTCTCTATTGTTATCCGAACCTCGTCACCACTCGCCTGATTGAGGCCGTGGCGAGCTTGCCGAAGATCGCCAGATACTTCGACATTCCTTTGCAGCACGCAAGCCGCGCGGTGCTCAAGGGTATGCGCAGAGGATCTGACGGGTCCCACTTTTTGAGAATGCTGGGCAAGATTCGCGCTGCCGTCCCCAACGTAACACTTCGGACCACCATGATCGTCGGATTTCCCGGCGAAACTGAGGATGACTTCCGCGCTCTTCGTGATTTCGTGGAAGAAGCTCAGTTCGATCACTTGGGTGTGTTCACTTACTCGAATGAGGAATCGAGCGCGGCCTTTGCTCTGCCGGAGGCCGTTCCGCCCGGGGTGGCTAAGAAGCGCCAGAAGGACATTCTCGATTTGCAACGAAGGATCTCGCGCCGTAAGCTTCGGGCCAAAGTGGGACAGCGTCTGCCGGTGCTTGTCGAGGGCCGGGCGGAAGAGTCTGAAATGCTACTGGCGGGGCGGCTCGAATCCCAGGCGCCTGAGATTGACGGTCGGGTGCTCATTAACGATTTCGAGGGAGCGGAACCTGCGCCGGGCGAATTCCGCTGGGCGCGAATAACCCAGGCGGGCGATTACGACCTGGTCGCGAGGCTGGAGGCTGAGCGGTTCGTCGAGTCCTCCCCTAGCCTCCGTCCCGAGTTCCCTTCGGGTCCGCGTCGCGTACACGGCTGCGCCACCGGCTCCGGATTGGTCCAGATTCAGCCCATGGAGGCTTGCTGAATGGGGTCGGATTCAGCATGGCTTACAAGGCTGCAAAAATGAAAATATTACGAACAAACCCAGCATCTTATTGAAAATAAAGATGCACGTTTTGGGAAGCCAGTATGTTGTTGAAAATGCAGGTCTTGTTTGATTAAACCCAGCATGTCGATGAAAGCAGGGGGGGTTAATTAGCGAGATTCTTGCAAACGATGCCACAAGTTGCCGCCCAACTCGAAGGCTTGTCATGCTGAGCACAGCGAACCATCCCCGGCATTTTCGTGTCCTTTGCGATCCGACGCGGGATAGTCAGCGAAGGTGACGTTCTGTGCGCTGCCCGACCTGCAAGCGTGAGACGACGTTCAAAGGCAACCCCTTTCGGCCGTTCTGCAGCGAGCGGTGCAAGATGATCGATCTCGATAACTGGCTTTCGGGGCGATATCGTATCTCGACCCCGATTGATCGCCGGGAGGAGGCCGTGACGTCTGAAGGGAACGCCGACGGAGAATTTGGTGAT
Organism: Terriglobia bacterium; assembly: GCA_030042795.1. The sequence goes on from JASHYZ010000346.1 coordinate 6,596, forward strand.
CCCAGCAGCAGCGAGTAAGCGGCCAACTTTGGCTGCCTGGATTGCGACCTTCGGCGGCCTGGGTTACTTCCCAGTCGCGCCGGGCAGCGTGGGAGCAGCCGCCGGTATAGCCGCGGTAGTGGCCCTGTCGCGTTTGCCCATTCCAACCGTCTGGGTATCGGCGTTGGTGGGAATCACAGCGGCGGTTATCTTCGCCGCGGGCGTTCCGGCTGCGACGGGGGCCGAGGATTATTTTCGCCGCAAGGACCCCGGGCACGTTGTCATCGACGAGGTCGTAGGACAGATGTTGGCTTTGCTGGCTAATCCGCGTCCTAGCTGGAAGGGCCTGGTGGCTGCCTACTTGCTGTTCCGCATCATTGACGTGATCAAGCCATTTCCGGCGCGACGGCTGGAGCACCTGAAAGGCGGCTGGGGGATTATGCTGGATGATGTGGCGGCGGGCGTCTGGAGCCTCGTCGCCTTCACGTTGGTAGGGCATTGGCTAAGATGACTCTGTGGAAGAAACCCGGCAAGGGCGAGGGCGTGGATAAACCTTCCGCAATTACGGCGAGACCGCGGGTGGAGCAAGTGGTGCCGCAAGCGGCGATCCCCGGCGGAGAGATCGTTCTGCGCGGCCGCGGTCTCACCGAAAATGGACACGTGCGTCCCCAGGTGCGGTTCGGGGATCAACCGGCGAACGTGATGGTGAGCTCTCCAACCTCGCTGATTGTACAGGTACCCGATGGCGCCACCAGCGGCGAAGTTACAGTGGACACCGGACGGGCCGTGAGCGCGCCCGTGTCGGTCGCCGTCGGCGTTACGATTGCGGAAGGCCTGCATCCGGTGGCAAACCCTGCCATCGATGCCGCCGGAAACATTTTCAGTACGTTCAGCGGCGGCCGGGGACAAAAGGTGCAGGTTTCTGTATTCAAGGTTGACAATAATCGGTCCACGCGGCCGTTTTTGAGCGACGTCATGAACGCCACGGGCCTCGCCTTCGACAGCGATGGCCTGCTCTATGTTTCCAGCAGGCTCGAAGGGGTGGTTTATCGGGTGACACCGGATGGCCGCCGCGAAGTCTATGCGGAGGGCATGGGCGTTGCCACCGGCGTGGCCTTTGACCGCGACGGCAACCTGTACGTGGGCGATCGCAGCGGGACCATTTTCAAGATCCATCCCAACCGTCAGATTTTTGTTTTCGCTACGCTGGAGCCGAGCCTGGCGGCTTATCATCTGGCTTTCGGGCCCGACAGTTACCTCTACGTGACCAGCCCGACCACGTCAAGCTTCGATCAGGTTTTTCGCATTTCCCCCGCGGGCGACGTCAGCAGCTTTTACCGTGGACTAGGCCGGCCCCAGGGTCTCGCGTTCGGAAACGACAATTCTCTCTACGTGGCTGGCAGCTTGGCCGGGCGCCGGGGCGTGGTGCGCTTGAGCCCTGACGGCCGTGACGCCGAACTCGTGATCTCCGGACAGGGAATCGTGGGTCTCGCCTTTACGCCTCATCGCTCGATGGTGGTGGCCACGGGAGACTCGCTGATCGAACTCTTTCTGGACGTTGAAGGACGGCCGCTTGTTTGAGAAGCAGTGGCCAGCGGCAAGTGATGAGCGCTGCCACGAGATCCATGTGAGCCAGGCAGGGAATCGAACGTCCCGCTTGTCACTTGCCACCTGTCACTTGCCACTGTCCGTCTATGGATGCGGAAATCATCGCGGTCGGCTCTGAGCTTCTCACCCCGTTCCGGCAGGACACCAACTCTCTTTACCTCACAGGCAAGTTAAATAGCCTCGGAATCGATGTGCGCTTCAAAACCATCGTTGGAGATGACCGGAGTCGTCTGGCCGAGTCGCTGCGGGCGGCGCTGACGCGCTCCGGGCTGGTGATTATGAGCGGTGGCCTCGGCCCGACTGAGGATGATCTCAACCGCGAGGTCGTGGCGGAGGTGCTGAGCCGCCCCTTACACGTGGTCGAGGAGATCAAGCAGCGAATGCAGCAGCGCTGGGCCCGCTTGGGACGGCCGATGCCGGAGAATAACCTGCGGCAAGCGATGGTGCCCGAGGGAGCGACCTGGCTCGACAACCCGCGTGGGACCGCGCCGGGCTTGTGGATGGAAGAGGACAGCCGTATTCTGCTGCTTCTGCCGGGACCGCCCGCCGAGCTGGAGGCGATGTTTGAGGCCGCTTGCATGCCCCTTCTGGCGCCGCGCAGCGGAGGGCAGCGGCTGCGCATGCGCGTCTACAAAGTGGTTGGGCTGCCCGAGTCTGAAGTCGACAGCCGCATCACCCCTTTCTACAAACCGTACAAGAATCCTGAGACAACCATCCTCTCCACACTGGGTACCATCGAGGTTCATCTGCGGGCGCAAGGCTCCAGCGACGGAGAGGCTGACGCGCTGCTTGCCGAAGTTGGGGACAAGATCGAGCTCGCGCTAGGCGACCATATCTTTTCCAGTCGCGGCGAAACTCTGGAAGAAGTCGTAGGGATGTACCTGGTGATGAGACAACGGACCGTTGCGGTGGCTGAGAGCTGCACCGGTGGTCTGCTCTCGGAGCGCCTCACTCGCGTGCCCGGAAGTTCGGGCTTCTTTCTGGGCGGGGTCGTCTGTTACAGCAACGAACTTAAGACTCGCTTGGTGGGCGTGCCGGCCGAGCTGATCGCCTCGGATGGCGCTGTCTCCAAGCCTGTGGCGCAGGCGCTCGCCGAGGGCATCCGTCGTCGCACGGGCTCCTCGATCGGCGTCGGCATCACCGGCATCGCCGGTCCTGGAGGCGGCACACCCGAAAAGCCTGTGGGACTCGTCTTCGTCGCGGTGGCTGACGATCACTCCACGGAGGTGCGCCAGTTCCGCTTTCCAGGCGAGCGCGAAAGGGTGCGAATCTGGACCTCTGTAGCAGCGCTGGAGATGATCCGACGGCGCGTGAGGGAATAAGCTGTTACTGCGAGCATGAGGGCCTTCGTTGCCATTGATCTTGCCGATGAGGTTCGATCGGCGCTCGCGCATGAACAGGCGCGGCTGAAGGCCGCTTGCGGGTACAACCGAAACATTCGTTGGACGCGCCCCGAGGGATTGCATCTTACGCTGAAATTCCTGGGCGAAATTGAGAAGGTCCAAGCGACGTCGGTTATCGCGGCTTTGCAAGAACTCGGAGGATTCGATCCGTTCCAGGTAGAAGTTAGAGACTTTGGTTTTTTCCCCGGCGCGCGCCGGCCGCGCGTCTTCTGGGTTGGCCTTCAGGCTCCGGCGGCACTCAATGAACTCGCCGCAAGAGTAGAAACGGCGCTTGAACCGGTCGGGTTTCCCCGCGAGCACCGGCCCTTCAAGCCGCACCTCACGCTCGCCCGCTTCGATTGTCTACAATCACCCGTCGTCTTGACGGCGGCAATCACCAGCTCGTCCGACGGTAGCTTCGGACAGTTCGAGGTCAGCGAGTTCTTTCTATTTGAAAGCCGGCTACGGCCGGGCGTCGCCGAATACTTCAAATTGGCGCGATTTCCGGGACCGCAGTTGCTATAGTAGGAAGGACTATATAGAACGCATTAAGTCATGACACATGGCGTAGCCCATAAGGGCACGGCTTCAGCCGTGCCCTTACACGCTGCACACAGCTTAATGCGCTCTGTATAGTCTTATTGCTTCGCCGCCGAAGTGGCCGGTTTGCAGAATTGGTCGAAGGCGCGAGTGAGGTCATCTGCGATCGAGAAAGAGTCACGCCCTTCGATGTCGCGGCGCTCAAGCATAAACACCAGCTTGCCGTCGCGCAGCAGCGCAATGGAAGGCGATGACGGAGGGTAACCCGTGAAGTAGCTGCGCGCGCGATCGGTAGCCTCACGGTCCTGCCCGGCAAAAACCGTCGCCAGGATATCAGGGCGAGCCGGATGATTCAGCGCCTGCGCCACGGCTGGACGCGCCTTGCCCGCAGCGCAGCCGCAGATGGAATTGACCACCACCAGCGTGGTTCCGGTGCTCTTGCTGCCGAGCAGCGCGTCCACCTCTTCCGACGTTTGCAGCTCGCGAAACCCAATGTTTGTGAGCTCCTCGCGCATCGGCGCAACGAATTCTTCAGGGTACATAAGCGCTCTCCTTGATTTTAGTGAGTCAGCCGGAAGAACCTGAAATGAGCGACTCGATTTCGATTTGTCCATCAGCATTCACCTGCAATCAAAATGTACCGAGATCGCTACCGGCTGCTTCTCAATACCATAAGGGTATCACACAAGTAGCGCGCTTGCGCGTGTATGTGATGGGCTCAAAGCTTGCATGAAGCTCGTGGATTCCCGCTGGCACGGGAATGATGCGCCGGAGTAGAACGCTCAAGGTCAACGGTGTCACTCCCGCGGAGGCGGGGCTCGATGCCCCGAAGACGCCACACGCTAGCTTCCGCACGGGGTTGGAGCCCATCACAGGCCGGCGTCGAAGTCCACGAACTGCAACTCGTGGAGACGTTGATAA
>JASHYZ010000347.1 GCA_030042795.1 Terriglobia bacterium
CCGGGCGGTGGGCTTGGCTAATGGGTCGAATCCGGTAGCTATCGTAGTGCCTTGCCATCGGGTGATCGGAGCCAATGGCACGCTCACGGGATACGGCGGCGGCCTCGACCGCAAGCGCTGGCTGCTGGCCCATGAGCAGGCTACCTTGTTGCGGCCGCGGTCCACGCCGAGTTCCTGATTTCTCGCACAGCCTGCTCACGAAACACGCTGCCGGCAGTCTTATTAGGCGTCAGGAGGGGTTCCATGAGGAGAATGCTCAAGCAGCTTGCCATTTCAGGATTGTTCGCCGCGATGACTGTGGCGCTGGCGGGCGCCGCATCGTGGTCAGACGTCCGCGGCTCGTTCGCGCGCAGCTTTCAGGTAAACGGTCCGGTAAGCCTGGAAATCGCCAACGGATCAGGAGACATTACGGTTCGGCAGGGAGGCTCATCGAGCGTCGAGGTGCGCGCCAAGATTCACGTGGGAGATCGCTGGTTTGGCAGCGCAGACGTGGATCGCCGGGTGCATGCGGTTGAGGCTAACCCGCCCGTGGAGCAGGACGGCAATACGATTCGCATTCGGAAGATCGACGAAGAGGAGCACAATTCCCACCTCTCGATCGATTATGAGATTACGGCTCCGGCCGAAACCCAGGTTCACTCTGAAACGGGTTCTGGCGATGTGACCGTGGAAGGAATCAACGGCCCGGTTTCGGCGCGGACGGGTTCCGGCGACGTGAAGATGAGCGGCCTGCGCGCTGACGTCACCGCGCAAACAGGCAGCGGTGACGCGAAGTTCCAGAGCATTGAAGCCGGCCGTCTTGAAATTGAGACAGGCTCGGGCGACGTCGAGCTGCGCGATGTACGCTGTGCCGTCCAAGCTCGGACGGAAAGCGGTGACATCGAGGCTGAAGGACATCCCGAAGCGGCTTGGAGGCTTCGTACCGGTTCGGGCGATGTTACGCTGCGCCTGCCTTCCGATTTGGGCTTTGACCTTGATGCTCATACCGGCTCCGGCGACGTCGAAACCAACGGGCTTTCCATCACCACCGAAGGCAGCTTTGGTCATGGGAGCCTCCGCGGTAAGGTGCGGGGCGGTGGCGTGCCGGTCGAAGTGCAGACCAGCTCCGGCGATATTCGTATCGATTGAGATGGACTCAAGGAGAGAAAACAAGTGAAGAAACGACTACTGCCTGCAGCGCTTACGCTGGCAGGACTCATGCTGGCGGCACCGGCGCTTCTGTGGGGCGCGGAAGGTTCATTCGAGCGGAGCCTGCATGTTAGCGGACCTGTGGATCTACAAGTATCAACTGGGTCCGGCGCGATCCACGTGCGCGCGGGCGACAGCCAGACCGTGCAGGTGCGGGGTACCATCAAGGCGCGCGACCACTGGGGCGGAATGAGCGCCGAAGACAAGGTGCGGCAGCTCGAGAGCAACCCGCCCATCGAGCAGGACGGCAACACCATCCGCATCGGTCACCTCTCGGAGCCGGAGTTGGGCCGCAACGTTTCCATCAGCTACGATCTCGTGGTTCCCAAGGAAACGAGACTGCGCGCGGAGACGGGCTCGGGCGATCAGTCGGTGGAGGGCATCCAAGGGCCTCTCAAAGCCGAGACGGGTTCGGGAGGAATCCGCATCACCGGAATCAGCAGCGAGGTTCACGCGGAGACCGGCTCCGGCGACATTCAGATCGAATCGGTTCAAGGAAGCGTGACGGCGAACACGGGCAGCGGGTCAATCCACGCGAACGGCGTGGCCGGCGAGTTCTCAGGTGAGACCGGCAGCGGCGATGTGAGACTGGAGCAATCCGCGCCTGGCCGGGTGCGCGTTTCAACCGGTTCGGGTTCCATTGAACTTGCCGGCGTGAACGGTCCTCTGAAGGTCGCCACGGGAAGCGGTGAGATCAAGGCCCAGGGTGAGCTCAGCGGTGACTGGCGTCTGGAGACAGGCTCGGGAGGAGTCACGGTGAGCCTGCCCGCGAGTGCCGGCTTTGACCTGCATGCTCACACCGACTCCGGAAGAATCTCGACAACTCGCGAGATTACCCTGACGGGCACTCTCAGCCGGAATGATTACCAGGGCAAGGTTGGGTCGGGCGGCTATTTGCTTGAGGTGAAGACCGGCTCGGGTGACATCCGCATCGAGTAGGGAATCAGGCATCGCGCAAGCCCGGAACCTCACTCGGGCTCAATGACCAGCTTCCTTAATTCCCGTGCCGCTGTCTCAGGAGCGAGCGAGTTATAGTAGGTTTCTTTCAGGCTGTACGACTTGGACTTTGAGGGGATCACCGGCAGAATTTCGATGTGCCAGTGGTAATCCTCCGGGAGTGTCTGCCAGTTTCCGGTGCGGTCGAACTTGGCGTTCACATTCGGCGAGGTGTGCAGCACCAAATGATACGCCGGCGCCACCGCTTCCAGCCGCCGCAGCACAGACTTCAGCAGCCGGGCCAGGCGTAGCTGAGCCCTTTCCGTCGTCAAGTCTTCCTCAAAAGAACAATGGTGATTGATGGGCAGCAGCCACGTCTCATACGGCACTCGCGAGGCGTAAGGACAGAAGGCCACAAACATATCGTCCCACTCCACCGTGCGCACTTGCTCCGCCAGCTCCTGGGTGAGCAGATCACAGCTGACGCATCGTTCCTTAAGCTGGTAGTAGCGTTGGCTCGAACGGAGTTCGTAAATGACGCGGCGAGGAACGAAGGGTGTGGCAGTGATTTCTGAATGGGGATGGTCAAGCTCCTGTCCCGCGGCGGCGCCCTGATTGCGGAAGACGGTCACATAGCGAAAACGCGGATCTTTCTTGAGATCGATAATGCGGGAAGCATAGGCCTTGAGAACCTGCGCAATGTGCTGCTCGCTCTGATGCGACAGCGTCAGGGTGTGGTCAGGGTGCTCGATTACGATTTCGTGAGCGCCAAGATTGCGCATGCGATCATACACACCTTCGCCGCGGCGTTCGGCGCGCCCTTCGATGCGGTAGAGAGGATGCTGGTGTGGAATCACTCTCACCTGCCAATCGGGGCTGCCGTATGGATATTCATAGACCGTTTGCGTGCCTGCGGCCTGTTCGCCAAGGCAGAGCGGACAGCCACCCGTCACGTCCCAGCGGGGTTCGCCGCTCACTTGTAGCACCCAGGTGTTGGTAATAGGATCTCTCCGGAGCTCTACGCCTTCCACGGCGGCTGCCGCGTCTCGAACGTCCTCAGTTTGAACTGCTACTGCCATTGGTAATCCCCACCCTCGTCATTATTGCCCGTAAGCACCGCCGGCGTGCTTGAACGCGCGCCTGCACTATACTAATCATCGGCTCCGGCCAGACTTTTCTTGAAGCCTTGACAAGCAACGAGAGCAACCGTGGACGAACACGTCGCCGGAATTTCGAAGCGCATTGACCGGTTGGCGGGTAATATATATCGCTCAAGTGCGGCGATGTCAACCCCAAGCGTGCTGCCCCTGCGAAGACCTCAAACGCGGTTAGGCAAGACAACGGGCGGCTTGTTGTACCTCGGGGCTGATGGTGGTGGAACGCGAACCACGGTTTGGGTTTCGAGCGGCGAAGGCCGAGTGCTAGGCCGCGCCACGGCGGGGCCGTCAAATCCCGTAAAGGTAGGACTCGCCTCGGCTGAGCGCGAGATTCTCGCCGCGGCGCGTCAGGCTTTGGCGCAAGCAGGAGGCGGTGAGCTCCAGGCAGTGTGTTTGGGTCTCGCCGGCGCAGACCGGCCGGAGATCTCCAAGCCACTCGCGGCCTGGCTTTGGGAGCATCTTCCCGCCCAGTTCCACTTGATCACCACGGACGCCGCCATCGCTCTCGAAGCCGCCCTGTCCGGGCGCAGCCGCGCCGCAGGGCCTGGCATTGCCGTGATCGCGGGCACAGGCTCGATTGCCTGCGCGCGAGACGCGCGCGGCCGGATTCTGCGCTGCGGAGGCTGGGGGGCGGTGTTTGGCGACGAGGGTTCAGGCTACGACCTTGGCCGCAAAGCGGCGCGCGCCGCGCTGCATGACTTTGATGGCCGCGGACCAAGAACACGAGTTGGCGAGGCTATCACTCGCGCCCTGCGCCTCAAGAGCATCATCGAATTGCCAGGCCGGATTGCATCTCCCGGGGAGATCGCTGCGCTGGCGCCGGTGATCATCAAGACCGCGCGCGCCGGCGATGCTGTAGCCCGCCAGCTTGTAGACGACGCGGGGCGTGACCTTGCTGAACTCGCCCTCGCCCTGGTCCCACGCCTGGGCTCGAAGAATGAGGCACCTCGTGTCGTCTGCGCCGGCGGCCTGTTTCGCGCCAGCGCAGCCTTGCGCCGAAGCTTTGCGCGCCGCGTGAAAGACCTCGTCCCTGGCGCCCGCATCTCAGTACTGCGCCGTGAGCCCGTCGAAGGCGCGCTGGCACTGGCGCGGCGGGCGCCTGGATTTACACTCGAGACCGAATAGCCGCGAACGAAGCGCTGGCCATGCAGACTCCCGTGGCGTTCACCGTTTCCGCCTACAGGCCCATCCCTCATTCACGCCCGAGACGCCGCAAGCTTTTCGTAGCGGAAGCAGCCTACAGCGTGATCATTCACCATGCCCACAGCCTGCATGAAGGCGTAGCAGATGGTGGAGCCCACGAACTTGAATCCGCGCCGCGCCAGGTCCTTGCTCATGGTGTCTGATTGCGCCGTTCGCGCCGGCAGACGCTTGGACGTCCGCCAGGTGTTCTGACGTGGCTTGCCGTCCACGAAGCGCCAGATGTATACATCGAAGCTGCCGAACTCCTCTTGCACTTTCAGGAACGCCGCGGCATTGGAAACGGCGGCAGCGATCTTGAGGCGGTTGCGCACGATGCCGGGATTCGCAAGCAGTTGCGTGGTGCGGAGGGCGTTGTAACCGGCCACGGCCACAGGGTCAAAGCCGTCAAACGCGGCGCGATAGTTGTCCCTCTTGTTCAGGATGGTCTCCCAGCTCAGTCCTGCCTGCGCGCCTTCAAGAATCAGGAACTCAAACAACCGCCGATCGTCGTGCACTGGCACGCCCCATTCTTCGTCGTGGTAGCAGGCCATCAATTCGCTTACGGCCCAGTGGCAGCGCGGGCGGGAGCCGGGCGAGGTTTGGGGCGGTCTCATACGCGTGGCTCTTTCACCGAGGCTCAGGATTCGAAGTCCGGGACTCGGGATTCGGGAAGGAAGATTTTTTGATGGATCTCGCCCGCACCGGAATGACGGAATCACAGGCGAATCCCGAAAACCGAACACCGGATGGCGCGAAGCGCCGGGTGGGGTGGT
>JASHYZ010000348.1 GCA_030042795.1 Terriglobia bacterium
GTTGGAGTAGGCCCTGTAAGTCCAATAACGTCACCCCCGCGGAAGCGGGCGTCAGGAGCCATCCACGAGTTTTCACGCAGACTCTTCAGCCCCGCCCTTTTCGAGTCCCGGTGAGCAATGCAGGCCTCTTCGGGATCGGCGATGGTGACCGGCGCGTCGAGCAATTTGAAGATGCGCTCCGCGCTCGCCATGGCTGCTTGCAGAATGTTGTACTTGTCGCTCAAGTCCTGGATGGGCCGGAAAAAACGCTGCGAATACTGAATGAACGCAATAGCAGTGCCTACGGTGACGGCGCCGTGAAGGCTCAACAGGCGGCCCCAATAGAGGATGATCGAGATGGCCACGACGCCGAGGAACTCCACCGCCGGGTAGAAGAGGCCGTACGCTAAGATCGAATCCTTGTAAGCCTCCATGTGCACCCGATTGATTCTTTCAAATTCGGTGTAGCTTCGCTCTTCTCGGTTGAAGAGCTGCAACACGGCCATGCCGGTGATGTGCTCCTGCAGATATGCATTGATGCGCGCGATCGCCAGGCGAATGCGACGGTAACTCTCGCGCACCGCTTTGCGGAACCACATCGTGACCAGGACGATTCCAGGCAGCACCGAAAAAGTCAGCAGCGCCAGCTTCCACTCGACGCGCAGCATAATGGCGACAATACTGAGGAGGGTAAAAACGTCGCCGAAGATAGCCACGACACCTCCGGCAAAAAGATCATTCATCACGTCCACGTCCGTGGTAACGCGAGTGACGAGGCGCCCCACGGGATTTCGGTCATAAAACGCCAGCTCAAGCCGTTGCAAGTGAGCGAAGATCTGCTTGCGAAGGTCGTACATTACCTTCTGCCCCACGAATTGCATGGCGAAATCCTGGCTGAACTCCAGGAAAAACGTCAGCAGGACGCTGGGCAGGAAGAGCGCGAAGGCGATCTGAACGATACCCACAGCAGGGTTAGGACTCAAGAAATTCGCCAGAAACTTCGGGACCCGGCCGTGGCTGGTGGGATCAAGATAGCGGTCAACCTCTACCTTCAGCAGGTAGGGTGGCACCGCCTGCAGCAGTCCGTAGAAGAAGATGGCGATCAACGCCAGGACCACAACTCGTCGGTAAGGACGCAGATAGGTGAGCAACCGCCGCATCAGGCGGGAGTCATACGCCTTGCCGAGGATTTCTTCTTCGTGAAAGGAATCCGCCATCTTCTTCTGATCCTACTTCGTGTTTCGAGTCGCCATTTGGCCGTTCGTTGTCAGTTGTCCGTTGTCAGTCGTCCCCGATTCTCGCGGCGTTCCCGTAACGAGCCCGATTGCCCGCAAGTACGCATTCAGTTTTGGAGAGAGTTCGTCCATAAGAGGTCGAATTTTGCCGACGGCTTCCTTTGTCAGCAAACCTCTGCGATGGCATCGTCTCAGCCAGTATCTTGTTTCGTACAGTGAACCGCGAGCCATTCTCACGAACCGACGATTATCCTGAAAGCTGCCCCGGCCGGTTCCTTCCGCGATGTTCGCTCCAACGCTGTCAGCAGCGCGAACAATCTGCTTACCCACGGTCTCGCGTAGGAAATGGTCCCAAGTGAGCACCACGTGCCAAACTTCGTCCGCCAGTCTTTCTGCCAGCTTGTAGACCCGAAGATTCTCGAACTGTGTTCGGGTAGTGCTCATAATCTCCCGCGTGGACAACGAACTACGTACTACGAACCCCAGACAACGGACAACTGACAAAGACCTTCCGTCTCCTGCTTCTACGCTTCCAATTCCAACTCCTCTTCAATAAGCTGGCGGCGGTAGAGCTCCATGTAGTACCCATCGGCGGCGAGTAATTCGCTGTGGGTTCCGCGCTCCACGATCTCGCCGTCGCGCAATACTACGATCTCATCGGCGTTTTGCACCGTGGAGACTCGGTGTGAAATTAGAATGGTAGTGCGGCCCGTTAGCACTCCTGATAGCTCTTGAAGAATCTTCTCTTCGGTGCCGGTGTCAACGCTCGAGAGGGCGTCATCAAGGATCAAAATTCTGGGGTCACGGATCAGAGCGCGGGCAATCGCCGTGCGCTGTTTCTGTCCGCCGGAAAGTGTCAGTCCGCGCTCACCCACCGTGGTGTCCATACCCTTGGGAAAGGCGCGAATCTCAGGCAGGATATTGGCAATTTCCGTGGCGCGCTCCACCTCGCCTTCCACAGCCTCGGGCGCCCCAAATCTCACGTTTTCGCGAATCGTGTCGCTGAAAAGGAACGTTTCTTGGGGCACAAATCCGATGTGCCGGCGAAGGGTGGCTAGAGGGATTTTCCGGATGGGCACTCCGTCCAGCAGGAGGCTCCCTTCCGGCGCCTCCCACAGGCGCGGAATGAGGTTCACCAAGGTTGATTTTCCGGAGCCTGTCTCGCCCACAATGGCCAGCGTGCGGCCGGCAGGAATGTGAAGGTTGATGCGCTTGAGCACGGGGCGCCCATCATACGCAAAGTTCAGATTGCGGAATTCGATCTCACCCTGAATTGTGGTGACGGGCTCCGACGCAACGTGCCGGTCATCGATGTCAGGCTGTGCCAGGAAGATCTGCCACAGCCTGCCGAGTGATGCCAAGCCGCGCTGCACGATGTTCGTAACCCATCCCAGCGCGATGATGGGCCAGATGAGGTACATCAAATAGACGTTGAAGGCCGCCAGCGTGCCTACCGAGATGCTACCGGCGAGCACGTGTCGCCCGCCGAACACCAGAATCAACATGAAGGCGATGGAAAACATCAGCGCCAGCACCGGCCACAGGAAGCTCGCGATCCAAATCAATCCCTTGTTCTTTTCCACGAATTCCTGGTTCATAGTGTCAAAGAGGGCCATTTCCGGCTCCTCTTGGCAGAAGGCCCGCACCACGCGGACGCCGGAGAGGTTTTCGCGCACCCGTTCGGTGAGTTGCGAATAGAGGCCTTGAATCTGTTCGAAACGGTCGTGAATCTTCTGGCCGAACACCTTCACCAAAACGGAAACCACCGGCAGGGGAATGAGAGCCAGCAACGTCAGCCGCCAATCAAGATGCACCATCAACGCGATCGTAGCCGCGCCCACCACCACAGTTGTCGCCGAATACATAATTCCCGGTCCCACCAGGTTGCGCACGGCGTTGAGATCATTGGTGAGCTTTGACATCAGGTCTCCCGTGCGCGTCTCGTTGTAGTAGCGCTGGGAGAGCCGTTCGAGGTGGGCAAACAGGTCGTTCCGCAGGTCGAACTCGACGTCACGCGAGATACCAATGAGAATCCAGCGCATCCAGAACTGGAAGATGGCCTTAACGAGTGCGATGGCTAGCATCAAAGCGGCATCAAGAAGAAGCACTCGGGCGGGGGCGCCGCGCGTCAGGGCATCAATGCCTGCCTTAATGATGAGGGGAATGGTGACACCCACAAGTTGCGCGATCGCGAGCGTCAGAAAGCCCACTACATAACGGTTACGGTAGCGGGCGAGGTAAGGAAACAATGGGCTGAGGCGTCGCAGCATGAGTGAAAGGCATCCCTGGGGCCGCGGGGAAAGACGGAACAACCTCCGAGTTTTAGATTATAGTAGGGCGTCCGAGGGCGCGCCAAACGCGATTTCATGCAGGGCGCCGTAAGGCGGAGCGCGGTGCAACGGATGCTGGCATCGTGGTGTGGTGTCCCGCGTAATACTTGACAATCATGGCATCTACAAATCCCCCCTCACCCGAGGGCTCGTTCGAAAGCCCCGAAGGGGCGAGATATTTTAGCCCCGGGCGCGAGCCCGGGGCTGGAAAGCCCTCACCCCTGCTCCACGGCACCCGCCGTTTCTCACGGGCGCGCGGGCGGGAGAGGGGAGAGGGCGGGCGCATTCAGGGGCCGAGGGTGAGGGGCCGTCAGAACTACGCGGGACAGGACACCGCAATCGACAGAACGCACGCGACTGCGCCCGCGTAACGTTGCTGTAACACCAGGTGTTGCGGGTGTAACGCGGGTCACCGGCATAACCGGCACGTCCCGCCGGCTGGTGGATTGGCCCGTTGAACCCGTGCGATAAAGTCAAAACTGTTGCAACCTCTCCCATATATCTAGCTAGCTTAGCAGGCTGCGGAAAAATGGGTTTTGTCAGCGTAGCTAGCTTGCTGACAGTGTCTTCGCAAACGGGAATGAGGGCAAAGAGTTGGCGTGCAGCACGGTCGAAACGAATAATAGGGCTACTTGGCTGGGGCTACGAACCCTTCTTGGACCTTCTCGGATCGTGTAGACACACTACTCCTCAGGCCTCCGCGATAGGAATCGCCGTGGCCAGATTCCGGATGCGCACCAGGTTGTAGGCGGCCGCCGCCAAGGTGAACATCCAGCCCCCTAACTCCAGCCCCCGATGCCGCAGTTTCCTCATGCCGCCCACCGTCTTCAGCCAGCCAAAGATCTCTTCGACCCGCTTGCGCTTCTGCGGACTGACCGCCTACCCGCCATGCCGCGTCGTGCGTCGATCGATCGCACTTTTGCGCCGTTTGTGGTTCTGGGCCACGTGCGGTGTTACCTTCAGGTGTCGAGCTTCGGCGACGAACGCCTGGGTGTCGTAACCCTTGTCGGCTCCCACCGTCACCCACTGATCCCCCGGGATTGCTTCCATCATCACCAGTGCCGCATCTCGCTCCGCCGTCCCAGACGCCGGAAGTACCTCGACCTCGGTGACCAGCCCGTGGCGATTCTCCATCAACACATGCCCGCTATAGCTCAACTTCGCTTCTTGCCCTCCTCCCTTCCGCGCCAACCGTGCCTCCGGATCGCTCGTGGACGGATGCGTCTCATTACGGCGCTCCTCCCCATGGAAATTCACCGTGGGATTGCCCGGATCGTCTACCCCGCTCTCTCCCCCCGCTTCGTCTCCGCCTTCCACCTTCTTAAAGCTCTTCAAACTCGCGCACGCTTCCAGCAACGTGCCGTCCACCCTGAAGTGTTCGTCGGACATCAGATTCAAACCCCGCGTCTCCTCCACCCCCCGCTGGAAGAACCGCCGCGCCAGCTTCGCTTTCAGCAACCGCTCCCGATTCTTCGTGAAAACCGTCACATCCCACACACCTCGTCGTCCCTGTTCAGACCCACAAACCACCGGAACAGCAAGTTGTAGTTCAACTGCTCCCTCAGCATCCGCTCGCTGCGGATCGTGTACAGCCCCTGCAACCGCAGAGCCCGCAGCAACTTCTCCGGTGGGATGGAGGGCCGTCCCACTCGCCAATACATCCGCGAAAAGACGCGGGAGAGTCGCTGCAAAACCTGGTCGGTGATCTTTCGGATCGCTCGTAGCGGATGGTCCGCCGGCACCCGCTGCTCGGGCGATAAGTAGCTGAACATCGCGGACTGCTCAAAGTCGGGGCCTCGCATGCCCACTATCCTATCGCGTATCGGCCTAGCCTCCAAGAAAATCCTTCATTTTTCCGCAGCCTGCTAGAACCCGAAGCGACCAGTTGTGCCAGGCCATGACGAGCGCGTAACAGGCCGCCCGAAACGGCGGGCAAAGGTCTACGAATGACCTTATCTCTGCCTCGCTTGGCTGCCTGCTTGAGACCTTCTGGTAGAGCGTTCGGCCGAAGCTCCACATCGTGCCGCCGTCTCTTACCGCAATTGCGACCGCCTCATGATAGCTGCTGGAGCGCACCGACGGGTCCTTCGCGAAAATCTCATCGAGATCGGGATGAAGCCCCTTCCACACGTTCTTGAAATCCTTATCGGCTTTGAACTGCCAGGTTCTCTGCTCGACGCAGAGTTCCTCGGGAATGTTCTGACGAGAGATTTCATCTTCCGTAGACCCGTGCCCTTACATCCACTTTCTTCCAATCGAACTCGAAAGGGGCCCTCGAGTGTGTGGCGATCATGAGCTCAGTGACTAGTATAACGTTTCATTGAAGTATATCCATTATTGGGTGAGGGCCGTGAGCGTCTCGAATTTCTTCCAACGATGGACCACCGGGCAAGCATTAATTTCCGCGATTCCCTTCAGGATGCGATCGCGGAGTTCCTCCCACGAGTGAACCCGGAGATGTCGTAGGAAGGTCCGCGCCATTTTGCCGAAAAGGGTCTCGGCGATGTTCAGCCAAGAGCCGTGGGTGGGTGTCAGCACATACTTGAAACGGTTCGGTCGAGTGGCCAGATAGGCCTGAGTTTCTCTCGAAAGGTGCGCCGAATGATTGTCGAGAACGAGTCGCAGGGTACAGTCTTGAGGGTAGTAAGCATCCAAGTCTCGCAGCAAGGCAATAAACTCCCGGCTGCGGTGACGGCGCTCGACCCGACCGGTGACGTGGCCGGTATGCAGATCCAGGGCGGCCAGAATGGAGCAGGTCCCCAGTCGTTGGTATTCATGATCGCGAGCCAGGGTGGGATGTTTTCCCGGTACCGGAGGCAAGTCCGGGGCCGTGTTGGAGAGGGCTTGCACTCCCGGCTTTTCATCGACCGAAACCGTGACCACCTTCATCGAGGGTATCCCCTGCGTTCCGGGCTCATTCTGCAAGGCTACTTCCTGATACACCAGCAGGACTTCCCGCATCTTGCTTTCAAAAGCCGGATCGCGGCGTTGCAAGTAGTAGGTGACCTTGTGCGGTTGCAGGGGCTGCGCCGCCAAAATCCGATGGACGGTCGCCTTCGAGGCGCGGGCCAAGGACGGGTGCCCGGTCGCCACCGCTTCTCGGCGGACGTGTTGGGCTAAGGCTTGCCGCGTCCAAAGTTCGGCGGCATAGCCGAAGTCCTTCGGTTTCGAGCAGGCCAAATGGACCACCCAGGTTTTCGCCTCTTCCGTCAGCTTCGGGGGACTGCCATGGGGTGCATCTTGGAGTCCGGCGGCCACTCCGACTTTCAACGCCCGGCTGACCCACTTGGCCACGCTCTTGCGAGTGAGTTGGACGGCGCGCATGATGGCGGCAATACTTTCACCCGAATGGTAGAGCCACAAAACTTGAGCTCGCTGCACATCACGCCGTGGGGCCGTATGGGACTTGCGCAACCGCTCCAGCAGGTCCACTTCCTGGGGCAGCAAG
>JASHYZ010000349.1 GCA_030042795.1 Terriglobia bacterium
TCGAGTGAGCCGGGAGAAGCAAGGGTATCACCGGTGCTGAGTTCAGCTAGTCCGTGCAAGCCAGACAATTCCCGGTCCGCCAGAGCAAGATAAGCGGGGTCATGTGCCAGCACCAACTCTTCCTGAGTAGCGGCGCGCGGATTGATCCGGTAGAGGATGCGCAGCAGTCCGGTCTGTTCCAGAGCGTTGCGGATGGCGGTAAGGCGCTCGGAGCGCTCCGGATGGCCGGTATTACCCGAAAGGTGCCTGAGGTAAATGTCATTGAACACTAATCCCGTTGGGCGCGGGGTTTCCCGGGACCCTTTTGAAACCATTCCTTCGGCAGAAACCTTAGCCGCCTTCATAATTCGAAAAGCTCCAGGATTGGGAAATGGCCGCCGACCTGCGGCACGTTACACAACGAGGCGCACCTCCTATTTCTCTTTGTAGCCGGGCATCGTGGTCTTGTCCCAGAGACGAACCGCATAGCCATCGGGGTCGCGCAGTTTAGCGCCGAATCCCCAAACGACATTCATTGGTGGATGGACAAACGAAAGGCCGAGCGCCGACAGCTCCTGGTATTTGCTGTGCACGCTGTCGCATTGAAAGGCCAGTGCACAATCCCGCTCGCCAGACGAGAGCTTTCCCAGCGTCAGAATCAACTCAACGTCTCCGTCCCCGGATAATCCTCCCACGCTGGCCTCAGCATTTTCAAACTCTAACTTGAGACTCTTCTGCGTGCTCTCAGTGGTCTCTGTGGTCAGTGCTTTTTTCTTCGCACGCTTGCGGTAGACTGAGATGAACCTCGTATTTCCTTTAATCTCAGAGCGAGATTCCTCGCTGACGCTCGGAATGACATGTTCCCAGTCACTTTTCTGCAGCCTGCTAAGCCGTGTAACTAGTAAGTTACGCATTTAGTACATAAGTTACTACATTAATAAATAGCCTATTCTACGGCCGTCCCACCTCAATTGGCTCCGGCAGTGGTAACGCCCGTTCCTCTTCCATGCCTCGCGTGGTCTTGCCGAACAGGCGTCCCAACAAGCGCTGCGCGTCATCGAGGTAGGTGTAGTACACGGGCGTGATGTAGAGCGTCAGCAATTGCGAGACCAAAAGGCCACCCACCACGGCCAGACCCAGCGGCCGCCGCGATTCCGCTCCGGCACCGAAGCCGAGCGCGATGGGCAAGGTCGCCATCAGCGCAGCCATGGTGGTCATCATGATAGGCCGGAAGCGAATCAGGCAACCCTGATAGATCGCTTCCATCGTGTCCTTGCCTTCGTTACGCTCCGCTGCCAGCGCGAAGTCAATCATCATGATGGCATTCTTCTTGACGATTCCGATCAGCATGATCAATCCCACAAATCCGTAGAGATTGAGCGGGTCCGTGAACAGCATCAACGTAACGATGGCGCCGAGTCCAGCCGACGGCAGGCCGGACAGAATAGTGAGCGGGTGAATGAAGCTTTCGTACAGGATGCCCAGCACAATGTAGATCACCACCACCGCCATCAGCAGCAGCACACCAAGTCCGGTAAGCGACGATTCAAAGGCTTGCGCTTCGCCCTGGAAATTGGCCGTGATGCCGGCCGGCAACGTGCTGCGGGCCAGATCTTCCACCTTTTTCACCGCGTCTCCCAAGGCCACGCCCGGTGCGAGACCGAAGCTGATGGTGACGGAGGGAAGCTGGCCGGTGTGGTTCACTGACATTGGACCCAAGTCTTGGGTGAGCTTTGAGACGGAGCTGAGCGGCACGAGTTGCCCGTTTGACGAGCGCACATAGAGCATCGAGAGCACCGACGGATCGCGCTGGTACTGGGGCTCAAGCTCGACAATCACGTAGTAGTTGTCCTCGGGCCGGTAAATGGTGGAAACCTGGCGGTCACCGTAAGCGCTGGCCAGCGCGTCCTCTACCTGGAAGGCGCTCACGCCGAGGGCGGAAGCTTTATCGCGGTCAATCTCGACGTTCACCTGCGGATTGGCGATCTGCAGGTCGCTGTTGACGAGCGTGAGCATCGGCAGTTGCATCATCTTAGCCTTCAGGATCTCGGACTGCCGGTAGAGCTCCGGAGTATCGGTACCCTGAAGCGTATATTGATAAGGGCTGTTGGTGAGCTGTCCGCCGATCTGGATAGGCGGCGGATTCTGCGGGAACGCCATCATACCCGGCACGGATAGGAGCTTGGGCGTGAGCTCGTGCAGAACGTCATCCGTGCTCATGTGCTTCGGCCAGAGATGATCCAGCAGATCGTAAAGCGTCATAGCGCCCGGCACTTTCATAATGCCTTCACGCGCCGGCGGCGGCGCCAGTTGGCGCTGCTCGGACGGCTTGAGGCTGGAGAAAAACACGCCAGTATTGCCTGAGAACCCGGGCATACCCGCGCCCGCCATGGCCATGGTGGTTGCGACGTTGGGATCGTTCCTCACGATTGCGGCCACCTCCTGCTGATGCTGCCGCATGGAGTCCACTGAGATCCCCTGTTGCGCCATCGTGAATCCGAAGAAGAAGCCGGAGTCCTCGCTGGGGAGGAAAGCCTTGGAGATCTGAACGAAGACGTAGGCCGTGGCGGCCAGAACGACGAACGAAGCCAGCAGCGCAGCGAATCGATGTCTCAGAACCGCCCGGAGGCTCGAGTCGTAGCCTCGCAAGAACCACTCGTGA
>JASHYZ010000350.1 GCA_030042795.1 Terriglobia bacterium
GAACTATGGCATTGGTAAGATCCGAAAGCGTCCCTCGCGCGCCAGGCTCCGAACTCCTCCCGACCTCCACCACGTCGGCCTTCAGCGAGCTGATGCCGCCCGCCGGCTGTTGAGAACAATCGGCCGCGAGGCGTTATCAAAGTTGTAATCCAACAGTAAGTCTGGCGCAAGCAAAGCCGCGGTTGAGCTTTGATGACAAACTGCACTTGGCCGCTCGTCATGGCCAGTCGATTGCCTCTTTGTGCTTTGTTTTGATGACGATAGCGCATGACCACAATCTGCAGTAGCCTACAGTAATGGCTTACAATGCCTCAAGCGCTGGACTGCTGACTAGAGATAAATGTCTATTGACAAAACAATAAAATAGGGCTTAGCATCGCAACTGATCCCGATAACACCCCATGAAGTCGATATCCCGGTGGCTTCCATTTCGAGTTGAGACTTGGTTTACCGCAGCCTTTGGACTGCTCGTCCTTGTAGGAACGCTTCAGTACCAGATCACGCGCCGTGTCCTGGCAGCGAACCGGTGGGTGGAACATACAGACGTGGTCTTGCGGCTGGTCGAAAATGTTCGCACCAAGCTCTCGGATCTCGGATCATCGGCCCGGCTCTACGTAATGACGGGCCGTGATGGCGAGCTTCTTTCGTACCCTGATGATTACCGGGAAGTCTCGCGCAACTTGGATGAGATTGCACGTCTGACCTCTGACAACCCGGTCCAGCAGGAAAATCTTCAGCGGCTGAGGACTCTTGTACAAGCACGCCGAGCCGCGTCTGATGAGGTTATCGCGGCACGAAAGCTCCAGGGCGTGCGGACGGCCAATGAGCTTCTGGACAAAGGCTTGAGCGTGACGCTGTCGAGATCTATCTCGCGTCTGACGAGTGAAATGGAAAACGAAGAACACCATCTGCTCAACCTCCGGGAACGTGCCGTTGAATTGGACGTGGAAGCCACCACGCTAATTTTTGCCACCGGCGTTCTGCTCGCCGTCAGTCTCGTCTTTTTGGCCGGGGCCGAGAGTCGCCGCGCCAAGCGCGAGCGCGACCAGGCTGACGCGACCCTGCGGCAGGCGGAGGCTAGGTTCCGAGGACTGCTGGAAGCGGCACCCGACGCGATGGTGGTGGTGAATCAGGAGGGGAAGATTGTGCTCGTTAACGCCCAGGTGCATAAGCTGTTTGGCTACGGGCGGGCGGAGCTACTAGGGCGCGACATCCAAATACTGTTTCCAGAACAGCATCGGGACAGCTATCCGGGACGGCGGTCAGGCCTTTTTCCCGAGTCGGGGGTAAGAGCTGCGGACGCCAGCTTGGAACTGAACGCTTTGCGTAAGGATGGCACTGAGTTCCCAGCAGAGATCAGCCTGAGTCCGTTGCAGACCGAAGAGGGAGCCCTGGTTTCGAGCGCGATCCGCGACATCACTGAGCGGCAGGTCGCAGCGCAGCAACTGGCTAGCGAGCGTGACCTTCTCCACAAGCTCATGGACACCAGTCCGGACTACATCTACTTCAAGGATTCGCAGAGCCGCTTTACTCGAAACAATCGAGCCCATTTGTGGATGTTGGGCGTGAACCGTCCTGAGGATGCCCTCGGCAAGACAGATTTCGACTACTTCGTCGAGGAGGGCGCGCGGAAGAAATTCGCGGACGAGCAAAGAATTCTGCAAACTGGAGAGCCCATGGTGGGCGAAATCGAGGAAGCGCGCCGCCCGGATGGATTCTCGATGTGGCTGAGTTCCACCAAGGTACCGGTCCGGGATGCGAACGGCAACATCACCGGGTTGATCGGCATCAGCCGTGACATTACCGCCCTTAAGCAAGCGGAAGAGTCTGTCCGAAAGGCCAATGAAGACCTGGAAGCGCGCGTAGCCGAGCGCACCGCGCAACTCGCTGAGGCCAACAGGCTGCTGGAGTCAGAGCTTGGTGAACGTAAGCGGGCAGAGCAGGCCCTGCAAAAGAGTGAGAGGCGTTATCGCTTGCTATACGAACGAAACCTTGCCGGTGTTTGCCGCAACACGATAGACGGCCGCATTCTCGAGTGCAACAGCGCCTTTGCGCACGTCTTTGGCTTTGACTCACCCGAGGAGGTACAGAAGGCGGCGGGACTGCAATTCTACTTTTATCCCACGGATCGGGAAGCCTATATCGCCAGGCTTAAGGCGGAAGGCTCCGTGACGAACTTCGAATCGCGTCTTCGCCGGAAAGACGGCAGTCCCGTTTGGACGCTACGAAACGCTACCCTGGCATACGACCAGGAAGCCGGTGAGCCTGTGATCGAGGGAACCCTCATTGACATCACCGAGCGCAAGCAGGCAGAGGAAGCCCTGCGGGCGAGCGAGGAGCGATTCCGCGTATTCATGGAGAATAGTCCCACCCTCGCCTTTATTAAGGAGGAGGATGGGCGCTATCTTTTCGTTAACAAGCCCTTCGAGAACATGTTTGGAGTTGACCGCCGCCAGGTTCTGGGCAAGACCGTTTATGAGTGGTTACCCGAGGAGACGGCGCGGCGGCTGGCACGGTCAGATCAACTGGCCTTCGAGAGCGGGTTGGCGAGCGAGATCCTGGAGAACGTTCCGTCTCCGCGAGGAGTGCGGCACCTCCTTGGGTTCAAGTTTCTGCTTCCCCATGTTTCGGGGCGCTCCACGCTGGGTGGCGTAGCCATTGACGTCACCGAGCGGGTGCAAGCACAGGAAGAAATCAGCTTGCTCAACCAGGAACTTGAGAACCGTGTCAAGCAGCGCACTGCCGAGCTCGAATCCGCAAACAAGGAACTCGAAGCGTTCACCTATTCGGTAGCCCATGACCTGCGAGCCCCCCTACGGCACATTAATGGATTCTGCCGGATTTTGGCCGAGGATCACTGCAACGAACTAAGCCAAGAGGCTTGCCACCACCTGGTTCGAATTGGAAATGCAGCAGCCCACATGGGCAAGCTGATTGATGACCTTCTCGAGTTGGCGCGTCTGGGACGGAGGGCGATGACATGGCAGCAAGTTGACCTTCAGGCGCTGGTGAACGAAGTGGTGCGGGAACTGGAACCGGAGGTGGCGGGCCGCGACATTGAATGGCATGTGGGTAAGTTGGTCCCGGCCCGATGCGATCGCGTCTTGATGAAGCAAGCTCTGGGCAACTTGCTCTCGAACGCCGTGAAGTACACGCGGCCGCGCAACCCAGCGGTGATCGAAGTCGGCTGCCAGCAGGTTGACGGCAACAAGGTATTTTACGTTCGAGACAACGGCGTGGGTTTCAGCATGGCCTATGCACACAAAATGTTCGGCGTCTTTCAACGCCTTCACCTGGAAGAAGATTTTGAAGGTACGGGCGTGGGCCTGGCGGTGGTAGAGCGCGTGCTTGAGCGGCACGGCGGTCGGGTGTGGGCGGAGGCCGAATTGGGGAAGGGTGCAACCTTTTATTTCACGCTTGGCTCAGGTACAGAAGCCGGCGGAATCGTGAGATGAATGTGAGGAGGCCGACATGCCCGACAGCGCAGTAGAGATCCTGCTGGTGGAAGACAATCCTTCTGACAGGCAACTGGCCCTTTACGCGCTGCGGAAGGCGAATCTGGCAAACCATATTGAAGAAGCGCGGGACGGCGAGGAAGCGCTCGACTTTATTTTCTGCCGCGGACGCTACAGCGGCAGGTCGCCCTTGGAGCCTCCCAAACTGATCCTGCTTGACCTGAAGCTCCCCAAGGTTGACGGGATCGAAGTCCTCACCGAGATTCGAAACAACCCCAATACGCGGATGGTTCCCGTGGTGGTGATGACTTCTTCGAAGCAGGAGCAGGACATCGTGGCGAGTTACAAGATGGGCGTCAACAGTTATATTCAGAAGCCCGTCGACTTTGAACAATTTCGCGAGACCATCCGGCAGGTCGGCTTTTTTTGGCTGGTGGTAAACCAGGGGCCGCCCCGGCACGACATTTGTGAGGCGCCGGAATGAACGACCAGGATGTGAGCGCAAGCTCGCCGGTCCGCCGCTTGCGTCTGTTGATGATCGAGGACGATGTCACGGATGTGGAACTGGCCCTCCACGAGCTCAAGCGCGCGGGGCTTGAGGTGGAGGCGGACGTGGTCCAAACTGTGGACGAGTTCGAGGGGTGCCTGGACAAGGCTTCTTACGACGCTGTTCTCTCCGACTACAAGCTGCCCGGCTGGACGGGACTCGACGCCGCGGTACGGCTGCGAAAGCGGAAATTTTACATTCCCTTCATCCTGCTCAGTGGCATTCTCGGCGACGAGACCGCCGTGGATTGTATCAAGCAGGGAATCTCTGATTTTGTTCTCAAGGACCATCTCTCCCGCCTTCCGCTGGCTCTCGACCGCGCGCTTCAGGAGCAAGAGCTGCGACGGGCTCGAGCCTGGGCTGAAAACGAGGTGCGTCAGAGGGAGAAGCGCTTCCGCGCACTCATCGAGAACAGCTCCGACGGCATCGCCCTGGTGGGTCCGGACGGCATGTTTCTGCCCTCAACTCCCGCCACAATTACAGCTCTCGGCTGGACTCCGGAAGAGGTGCAGGGTGTCTGCCTCTTTGACCTTGTTCATCCCGAAGATCACGCCACGGCAGCCGCCATTTTTACAGAGGTGCTGGCGGATCCCTCGCGGGCGCTTCCTTTTCAGCTTCGCTGCCGCCACCACGACGGCTCCTGGCGCTGGGCGGAAGGCGTGGGGCGGAACTTGCTGGCCGACCCCAGCGTTCAGGCAGTGGTGATTCATTATCGTGATATCACCAAGCGCAAGGAGCAGGAGAGCGAGATTCGCCGCCTCAACGAGGGCTTGGAGCGTATGGTGGCGGACCGTACCGCCGAGCTTGAGACCGCGAATGAGGAGCTGGAAAGGAAAGTTGCGGAGCGGAAGATGGCCGAGGAGGCGCTGGCCAATCTCCAGCGAAGCACCGAACTGATCCTCAACTCGGCCGGCGACGGCATCCTGCGTGTTGATCTGGACGGCAAATGCACCTTCGCCAATGTGGCGGTGGCCCGGATGCTGGGTTATGCGCAGGAAGAATTCCTCGCCCGGGATCTGAACACCCTCGGACTTCATCCCCTGCAGGCCGATGCTCCCGCCCTGCCAGGGGACGGCTGTAGCCTCTGTGGCGCGCCACGGCACGGAGTTCTTCGCCGCGAAAACCAGATAATCCGGCGCAAAGATGG
>JASHYZ010000351.1 GCA_030042795.1 Terriglobia bacterium
CGGCGCGCAGCAAACTTCGTCTTTGTTGCTCTCGGCACTGGAATTGGCGCCGGCATCGTGGTGGATGGGCGGCTCTGCCGCGGGCGCACGGGAAACGCGGGTGAGCTTTACCGGTTGAACGTAGAGTGGCGGCGCTGGGCGCAGGCTTTCCCTGACACCGGATACTTTGAGTCGCATGTCGCCGGCCTCGGTGTCGCTGCTGCCGGCCGCCGGGCGCTGGGTGGGCGCCATATGCGCGGCGTGCAGAACCTGGTTCAGGCCCGCAGCGCCGGGTTTGTCTTCAAGGCGTTCAGAGACAATGATCCCCGCGCCCGCGCGGTGCTGGAGCGGGCCTTCACCATACTGGGTGTGGGCATGGCCGATCTGGTATGTGTGCTCGACCCCGATTTGATTGTCTTCGGTGGCGGGTTGGTGAACGGCGCTCCACAATTCATGCTCCAGATCGTGAACCGAGTCCTCAGAACCATTCATCCGGACATCGCGCCGCCCGTGTGCTTCACTGCTCTCGGCGACCGTGCCCAGCTCTATGGGGCAGCGTTCGCAGCCCTGACTGCCGCTAGGCCATCCGCCACTTGAGTTTGGATCCTGCGCAGGCAATAAGGAGGCGCAATCGTTATCTTAGCGCTTATGAGGTACAAGGCCTGCCCCTACGTCAAACTGAGACACTACCCGACGACACACTAGGGGCATTGAGCCTCGCCATTGTTTTTTTCGCGCAAAATCTGAAATGATGACTATATATTTTGAACGCAGCAATCGAGGATATAAGTGATTACAGGTCCGCATGAGAGAAGTGCTCAGACTGGCAGCGCCGCAGGCGCTTTTTCGCGGCGGAAACTTCTTAGAGGCGCAGTGGGCGCAGCCGTAGCGGCCGGACTTGTGGCGTCTGGTCAAAAGAGTCTACTCGCGGCTGCCAACGAGCCGCACCTCGACTTTCCCACTGAGCCTCGGGCCCGCTTGGCCGTGGCTTCGTATCCCTTTCGCCGGTTCATGGACAGCCCCTTCAATCGCAGGCGCGACCCGCAACATCCGGGCATGGACCTGCCGGCGTTCGCTCGGATGGTGGTGGAAAGATACAACGTGGCTGGCATCGAACCGATGGATCACCATTTCGCGAGCCGCGAGCCCAAAGACCTGGAAGCTCTCCGTGAGTCCTTTCAGAAGGCGGGCGTGCACGTGGTAAACATCCCGGTAGAATTTCGCCAGAGCTTTTACGATCCCGACGCAAACCAACGCAGAGCAGCTATCGATGCCGCTAAGCAGTGGGTGGACGTTGCCACTGCTATAGGCTCGCCGAGCATCCGTGCCCACATCGCCGGCGTGCGCGGCGCCGCGCCGGACGCCACGCTCGCCGAGGGATCTCTGAAGGAATTGGCTGATTACGGGGGCGAGCACAACATCATCGTTACACTTGAAAATGACGATCTCGTCAGCGAAGACGCCTTCTTCATCGTGCGCGTTCTCGACCGCGTCAATCACCCATATCTGCGGGCGTTACCCGACTTCGGTAACTCTGCCATGACCGGCGATCCCGCGTTCAACCTTGATGCGCTCACACTGATGTTCCGCCACGCTTACAACATCGCTCACATGAAAGATTCGGAAGAAGGTGACGGCGGCAAAATCTACAATGCCGATGTACCGGCCACTTTCCAGATCGCGCGTGCCGGCGGTTATCGAGGCTACTTCTCGATGGAAATGGACCGGTCCGGCGACCCCTACGAAGGCACTGCTCACCTCATCGAACAGAGTCTCGACGCGCTCAGGGCTGAACGGGCCCGTCCGGTGGCGAACACATGAAGACACTGCTTCAAGCGTTGGCGGAGGCTGAGGGCGCCCGGGGCTTGAACCCCTGCTTACGCGGGGGTGACGCGATTGGACTTGCAGGCTCTACCCCAACGGCATCATTCCCGCGAACGCGGGAATCCAAGAATTTTCACACGCCGACCTGGGCAAATCACTCTTTGCCCGGCGCATCCTGCATTCATGGCTGAGTCTGAGGTGTTATGATGGAGGTGTAGGATGATTGTATGCGCGCTCTCAGCGCGCCGATAGGGCACTTTCAGGAGGTAGACCGTGGCCGAGGAAAGGCTGAAGCTCGCGGTCTTCGTCGACTTCGACAACATTCAGATTGGCGTCAAAGACACCTTGGGTAAGGATTTCGATGTCTCCGTGGTGCTGGAGGCTCTCAAAGAGCGTGGCGAGGTCATCACCAAGATTGCTTACAGCGACTGGTCGCGCGCGAATGAGTTCAGCCGCCAGATGACTCAGCACGCGGTGCAGATGGTGCAGCGGAATGTGACGCCGCGCGGCGATAAGAACGGTGCGGACATCAACCTGGCGTTGGACGCGCTGGAAATGGCGTTCACCCGGCACCACATCAACGCCTTTGCCATCGTGGGCGGCGATAGCGATTTCATTGCCCTGGTCGAAAAGCTGAAACAATATGACAAACGGGTGTTCGTGGTCGGCGGACGCAACTTCACCAGCAACATCCTGCAACGCAATTGTACTGAGTTTATAGCTTACGAGAACCTGCTGCGCACGAGCGGCGGCGGAGACGGCGGTGCGCGCCAGCGGCCCAGGCGAGGCGAAGCCGGGCGTGCCTCGCTCGAGGTGCGTCCGCTCTCAGACGCCTTATCGAACGTACAACGTGCCCTGGCCGTGTTGGCGGAGCGGGAGGTCTCGCCGCAGTTGGGGCTCCTGAAGAGTACCCTTCTGCAACTGGATTCAACCTTCAGCGAGCGTGATTACGGCGCGGGATCGTTCCTGGAGTTCATGCAGAAAATGGAGCAAGCCGGCTTGCTTCACTTGCGCAAGCTTGACCGTGGTTACCGGGTGGAGATTGTGGACGCCACCGCTGCCGGCGAGGGTCTGCAAGCCGTTCTTGGAATTGAGGGTGCCGCTTCCGCCACCGAACCCGTTGCGTCCGTCGAATCGGCAGTGGCCGAGATTGCGGAAAACGGCGAGCCTTCACTGACCACGGATCAGGCCCTGGCTATTTTGCGGCAGGCCCTCGAGCTTGAGGCCGGAAAGTCGCCCAATCGCCCGCTTTATCTCCGTCACATTCGCCATGGCCTGCGTGCAGTCGACAAGAATTTTGACGAGCGCCGCGCGGGCTTTCAGGGCTTGACCGATTTCCTGTATCGAGCTCAGCGCGAAGGCTGGCTTTCTTTGCAGCGCGATCGTAACGGTGTGCTGCGGCTGTTTTACCGTCCCCAAGACGAGGTGGAAGCCGGAGCTACGGCGGCTGCATCCGCTGTGCCCGAGCAGGTTCCGGAAGATGTGGCCGAAGCAACGCTCGTGCAAGCCGAAGCCGCAGCGGTCACGGATTTTTGGCAATCAGGCGAGACGGTAGTGCTTCCGGGCGAAGCCGTGATGTCAGTCGCGCCGTCGAGCGATCAAAGGCGTGAAGATCAGTCGGTGGAAGTTGTCTCAGGCTACACTCCGCTGAACGTCGCGGAGCCTGAGGGTGCTGCCGGGGACATTGCGTCCGACGAAACCGCGCCCGCGCGAAAGGGCAGGGCTCGAGGGGCGGGGCGCTCGAAGCCGCGCCGCAACCCGGCCCGCCGCAAAGCCAAAGACGTCACGGAGTAAAAATCGGAGGCCACCCGCCCGAGCGTTCTACCTTCTTGACGCTC
>JASHYZ010000352.1 GCA_030042795.1 Terriglobia bacterium
TCACGTAGGCACCGTGAGCGCGTGCCGGTACGCCGCGGCCGGTCATGTTGAAGCTAACGGATGCGTCACAGGCAGCGATCCGGTCGAGGGTTCGGCTACGTTCCTTCCAGTCAAAATAGTCTGCCCCATCGACAATCTTTAACTTAAATCCCGATTCCGGATCGAACTCCGTGATCCATATCAGCCGGTCACCGTGCGGATAGGGTAACGGATGCAGCACTACGGCGTTCACCATACTGAAGATGGCCGTATTGGCGCCGATGCCCAAAGCCAGAGTCAGAACTGCGGAAATTGTGAAGCCAGGGCTGCGCCGGAGTTGGCGAAGCCCGTAATGGATGTCTTGCAGAAATGTCTCGACTGAGTGCCATTTCCATACGTCTCGGCTCCTTTCCTGTGCCAGAGTCACGTTGCCAAAGCGCCGCAACGCCGCGTAATGGGCCTCTTCGGGCGCCATGCCCGCTTCGAGGTTCTCTTGCTGCTCCATCTGCAAGTGGGTGCGAATCTCTTCTGCAAGATCGTCCGCCGGTTTGCGCCGCGCAAACAAGGCGCGGAGTTTTGCGAATTGGCGGTTCAAGCTCATAAGACAGTGAAGAAAAAGCCGCGGACCTACAAAACAGGTCCACGCTACCTTGCTCATGCGTCAGCTTTCAGCTCTCAGCAACCTCGGCGGCAAGTGACTACTGACTGCTGATAGCTGATAGCTGACGGATGAGACCTTCTTCAATCACCCGATCACCCGATCGCTCAATCACCCGATGGCTTCATTCCGCCGGCCTCAGCACTCCCGTGACGGCCCGGACAAAGCGCTCCCAGCGCGAAGTCTCGGCCACTAGCTTCCGCCGTCCCGCCGGGGTAAGGCGGTAATACTTGGCGCGCTGATTGTTCTCGGAAACGCCCCACTCGGCGGTAACCCAGCCTTCCTGTTGCAGACGCTGCAGCGCAGGGTAAAGGGACCCGTGCTCGACTCTGAGAGCGTCCTCAGACGAGCGCTCGATGGACTTGGCGATGCCGTGGCCGTGTGTGGGGCCCCAACGCAGCGTGCGCAGAATCAGCATATCGAGTGTGCCGTAAACCAGTTCGATGTGGTCTTCCGATTTTCGCTTCGTCATAGTAGAAGATAGTCTACTACTCAAGGTGGTAGATAGTCTAGGGCCTTAAGAGCAGTTGACAGTTGAAAGTCGAAAGTTTTCGTGCCCGTGAAGACTAAGGCTGCGGAAGCTACAAAACCGGGTACGCGCTTCGCCGCTATCAGCGATCCAGGGACGTAGTGCGTCTATAACGGCGTTGGCGTTGTCACTATATTCCGTAATCCTCAATAGATTTGCATAGCCGCATCGGAATTTCAGCCGGACTCTGCCACCTTCGGGCCGCCCGGACTTTCTTCGCTGACGGATGACAAAATCTGGCCGAGTCTTTCAAACAACCTCTTGTTATTTGCTTCCCAGGGCCTACGCAAAGAAGCTGCCCAGACACCCAGCACCGAGGCGCCCGCGCGCCTGCGCAGCAGCCAGCCATAGCGGAGCAGATAGGCGCCGGACACAGGAAGGGTGAGCGCGTAATATCCCGCGACAGCTCTACCCAGGACGTGCTCGACCAGCGCAATCTGGCCCCCGTAGCAACCCAGGACCAGTACCCCACGCGCGATCCATGTTTCCGGTTTTGTCTCCCGGCCGCGTTTCACAAGGCCGCTGACGTAGAGGAAGAGAGCGGCCATCAAGTGATTTAGGAGTCCGTAACCGGCCAGGGGCAGCCCGATAATGGTCTCGGCCCATCTCAGAAAGCGCCTGGAAAGTGAAAGTCGCTTGCGCCCAAGCTCGGCATGGAGATCGGCAAGGAATCGTTGCCGGCGGGTCTCACGTTGAGCCTCAGACAACTGCCGCAAGGCCACCAGACTTCCTGGGTCATCCCGATTGAGCTTGCGAAGAGATTCGGCGGCGCAGGAACTCAACCGGAATGCATCGACCTTCTGATTCCACGCCGGCCTTCCCTGCCATTGCTCCCGGAGGCGCTCCTTCAGGGCATGCTCGAGATCCGCGAGCAACTCCTCAAAGGTGCCGTCGTCAAGAGCAAACACAGCTTTGCCGCACGCTTCGCGAAGAGTGGCATTCACGTAAGGGCGCACATCGTCAACAAGGCCGTCGGATTGCTCGTCCAGTGGCAGTGGGCGGCCGATCTGAACGAAGATATCGTGACCGCGCGAGCGGGGATAGAACCGGTGAATGGGCAAAATAACGGGAGTCTGCCCGGGAAACGCGTTTGCCCAAGCTTCGCAGGCGAGTGCAACCGCGGTTTCAGAGTGGCCACTCGGATGTTCGCTGGCCACCTCTGCCTCCAGCACCAGCACGATGCCACCACCAACCAAAACTTCCGTGGCGGCGCGAAGGGCCGAATGCCATGCGTTAGATTCCGGTCCGCAGGAGATCACGTTGAGAAGCGCCGCCAGCAGTAATTGAGTGCGGCTGCGCGGCTCCTTATCCGTCACAACAATGAGAGGCCGGTTGCAGGCGGCCAGCATGATGAGCACGTCAAAAAAACTAGAGGGAGTACAGAGGTGAAGCACGGCCGCGGATTGGGGAAGCCGTCCAATGCCCAGTAGGCGCAGAGACCGCCCCGAAAGAACGAGCCAAGCTCGTAAGGTTGCTCGAAGTAGCCGATACTGCGCAGAACCTTTCATTGCGGTCGGTTGACTTTACTCTCGCTTCGCCCTCGTTCGACCGGACCGTCGAGTTAGGGTCAGATGCTATCACCGCCGGACGTGGTGACGCTGCCGTTGCCGTTCCACTCGTTCCTTGCGTGGGACTGGAGGCGGCATGGCGTCCGACTCCCATCCATCCACGGTGCCCACGTTCTTCACAATCGTGTCAAACAGGCCATAGATCTTCTGATAGCGATGACCGTCTTCATCGACCAAACGCAATCGAAAATATGGAGATGATTGAGCGTAGTAATTCGGATCGCGCATCTGTTGTACCTTAATCGGGAAAAAACCGTTGAGGCCGCTCTCCACGTAAGCCGTCACGTACTTGTGATTCTTCACCCACCAGGTGAATACCCGAATGTGGTTGTAGTCGGCCTCGCCACCGATGCGG
>JASHYZ010000353.1 GCA_030042795.1 Terriglobia bacterium
GCACAGCGGCACCCAGGTGGGATTCACGCAGACGCTGGCGAACCCGTATTCGCGCGCCTCGGCGCAAAGCCGTCTGATATCGGTTTCCGAGGCCTCGGGCTTCAGCAGCGTGTGATCAATCAAGCGCGCGAGATCGGCGGGGATCTGCGTCACGCCCAGGCCTGCGCCGATACGGGCCGCGCCAGCCGCCACGACGCGCCGCGACTTCTGCGGGCAGCTTTCGGCGCAATGCCCGTCGCAGCCCGGGCACACCGCGTCGTCAATTTCGAGTCCGCGCAGGGCGCACGCCTGTTGATCTCCCAGGCGACATAGGACCTCACGCATCACTGCCTCAATCAACTGTTCTCGGCTCGCGTCGCCTGCCGCCGAAAAGGGTGCTCCAATATTTCCAATAATTTCAGTGGGGGGGCGCGTTGCGGCGGGGCTGAAGCCCCGCCCTTCCCCGGCCTCTTTAGTCAGCGCGCTGGGTTGAGCGACAGCCGGCGGCGCAGGTTGCACGGAGCGCTGCTCGATCGCAACGATCTTATCCACCCGTTTCTGATGCCGGCCGCCAGCAAAGTTCGTTTCCAGCCACACAGCCGTAATTTCGCGCGCAACCTCCGGTGCCATCAGCCGCGCACCCAGCGTCAATACGTTAGCGTCGTTATGTTCGCGGCTGTTTCGCGCGGTTGCGCGGTCGTAGCAAACAGCGGCCCGCACTCCAGGCACTTTGTTGGCCGCCATGGCGGAGCCGATGCCGGCGCTGTCGATCACAATCCCTCGCCAAGCCTTCTGCCCCGCCACGGCCTCGGCGACGGCGCGGGCGAAGTCTGGATAATCTACAGCCTGCGTGGAGTTGGTGCCGAGGTCGCTGACCTTGTAGCCCAACTCGCTCAGAAAACCCTTGAGGTATTCCTTCAGCTCGTAGCCGCCGTGATCGCTCCCCAGCGCCACGACTTGGCTCGCCTTGTCATCGGGCCGCTTGCCCGCCGAACCAGTCGGATCGTCGGCGTCCCCTCCGGCCGCGCCTTCAATCTGAATCCGCACGCCGCGTTCGTCCGCAAGTTCGCGCGCGCGATCAGTTATGATAGCGCCGGCGGGTAGACGCAGCTCGCCGTCCCGGGCCGCCTCGATATCCTCCGATGTAACAATGCGCCTCGACATACTGGTAAATGCCCGCGAAAGACCCTAACTGTAGCGCGCACGCCGCACCCTGCGCAAGCTTGTGAGGAGCCGACTTATAGCGAACGCATTGGATGATGTTACATCCCGCAAGGGCACGGCTTTAGCCGTGCCCTTGCACCACCCAACTTGCCTTAAGACTTAATGCGCTGTGTATAGTTCCGCGTTGATTCTCCCACCAAGGTCACTCAGCACAAGCTGAGGGCGGTGGGCTGAAGTTGAAGGAACGTCACACCGTATCCGTTCAAGGCCACCGTAAGGCGCGAGGCAGGGGTGACCGTGGCGCCCGACGGGCCCTGCACCGGATCCGTGCTGGCATCGATCGGTCCGGTTTGTGAACGATGACGCGACCGGATAAGATGGGGTATTCGAGATGATGCGTACCGGACAGGTTCTCACCAGGCTGGCGGAGATCCCGGCGCTCAAGGAGAAGAGGAAT
Organism: Terriglobia bacterium; assembly: GCA_030042795.1. The sequence continues at coordinate 1,601 of JASHYZ010000353.1, forward strand.
GAAGACGAAACTACCGTGGCTGTTGGTTGTCGCCGTGGCGGCCATCGGGTCTGTGGCTGCTGAGGGACCTACCTCGGGCTCCAACAATGCGCGCAGATTCGAATTTGTTTACCAGGTGACGGTGGATCCGGTTCCGGGTGGAACGCTGAAGGTGTGGATTCCGGTGGCTACCTCGGACGACAATCAAGACGTAATTTTGAAGAGCGTCTCCAGCCCGGTGCCCACAGAGACTCGGCGCGATTCCGAATACGGCAATTCTGCGCTGTACGGTGAGATTCAGAACGCGGAAGCGCCCGCCACCCTCTCTCTAACCTATGAAGTAACTCGAAAGGAATATTCGCGGGGTGGCTTGAGTGCCTTGATGCGCTACAACCGGGACTCCGACCCCGCGCCGCCCAACCTGGCTCGATTCCTGGAGCCGGACCGCTTGGTGCCCATCAACAGCAGGTTTCACGAGTTGGCTGCCGAGATTACCCGCGGCAAGAACGGTGATGTGGAGAAGGCTTACGCGATCTACGATTACGTTTTCCATACGCTGCGCTATGACAAGTCGGGAACGGGTTGGGGGCGCGGTGACGCCATGTGGGCCTGCGACTCCAAGCACGGAAACTGCACGGATTTTCATTCGCTCTTCATGGCGCTGATGCGCGCGGAAAGAATTCCTGCGCGGTTCGAAATCGGCTTTCCACTTCCTGCTAACAGCAGCGTGGGAGATATTTCCGGATATCACTGCTGGTCGGAGTTCTACCTGAGCGGACTGGGATGGGTGCCCGTGGACATCTCCGAAGCCTGGAAAGACTCGGCCAAGCACGACTTCTTCTTCGGTTCTCTGGACACGAATCGGGTGCAGTTTACAATCGGGCGTGACCTTACGCTGAATCCCCCGCAGGGTGGCCCGCCGCTAAACTATTTCGTATATCCTTACGTGGAGTTGAACGGACAGCCTTATGATCATGTCGAGAAGAAATTCTCGTTCCATGATCTGCCGCCGGGCGGCGCCGCAGCAGGGCGATAAGATGTGAGCGGATTCGGCCGTAGCCCGGATCGTTTGCGAGGAGGACTATGCGACAACACGAAGGAAGCGCCAACACCGGTCTTGATCGCCGCGAACTACTGCGCCGCTTGATGGCGGGCGCGGGAGCGGCGGGGGCGGCGGTAGCCTTGCCGGCAGGCTCGCTGGCCGCCAATGCGGGGCTCGCGATGCCCATGCCCTCAACCAATACTGCTCAGGCGAGCGGGGGAATGTCCCTTGGGTCGGCCGAGCCGCCTGATCCGAGCCTTACTGCTCCGGACTGGAAACCCAAGTTCTTCGACGACCATCAGGATCAGACCGTGCTTGCCCTGGCTGATCTGATGATTCCCGAAACTGACACCCCGGGGGCGCGTGCCGCCCAGGTGGATCGCTTCATCGACCTGTTGCTGAGCACCGAGGGCCCCGGGACGGGCGAGGAGAGCAGCGGCAGCGACTTCACCGATTTCCTCTTGCGTAAGGGCACGCTAGAAGCTCAGAAGCGTTACATTGCCGCGCTCAACTGGCTAGATGGCTACACGCTGGCGCACTATTCCAAACCGTTCACCGCGCTGGATCAAGCGCATCAAGAGATCGTGCTAACGCTGCTGACGCACTCCACTGACGACCCCGAGGTGAGCCATGGCCGTGAGCTCTTCGCCATGATCAAAAGCTCGATTGTCTCGGCATACTACAGTTCAGAGATCGGTTCATTGCAGGAATTGAAGTACCATACCAATCCTTTTTATACAAGCATGCCGGACGATTGTGGAAAGTAGTAGAGCAGCAAAGCAGCCGATTCGCCACGATCAGCGTGCAGTACCTAACAACCTATGTCTGCCTCCAAGGTCATCGTTCAAATTTCTCTCGACTTCACTACTCTGCCCGAGGCGCTTGAAATGGCTCATCGCGCGGTGCGCGCGGGCGTAGATTGGCTGGAGGCGGGAACGCCGTTGATTCTCGCTCAAGGCCTTGAGGCGGTGCGGGCACTCCGCCGCGAGTTCACGCATCCTATCGTGGCCGATCTCAAGACCATGGATGGCGGCTATCTTGAAGCCGAAATGATGGCCCAGGCCGGAGCCACTCATGTGGTGGTGATGGGACGCGCGCATCCGGCCACCATCAAGGCGGTGGTGCGCGCCGGTCGCGATTACAGTGTGAAGGTGATGGGCGATGATCTCGCGTGCAAAGACAAGCCCGCAGCCGCGCGCCGTATGCAGGACCTGGGTGTGGATTACATCGTGCACCACGTGGGATACGACGAGCGCCGCGACGAGGACGTGATCCGTGAGCACGGTGGCCGCGCACCTACGCCGCTTGATGAACTGGCGGCGATCGTCGCGGCCGTTGATATTCCCGTGCAGGCCGTCGGCGGCCTCTCGGTGGCGCAAACCCGCGAGCTGCCGAAGTACGGTGTTCATCACTTGGTGTTGGGAGCGCCGCTGGCTGTGGATGCGGACTCATTCAGCGCGCCTAAACATGATGTCGAGGCGCTGCTAATCGAGATCATCGGACGGCTTAAACCACATCAGCATTGATCGATGTATTAACCTTGCGCTGGCTCAAAGTTCAGGTATATGCTTCCCCGGACTTGAATCCTAACGCGGCACCTGGGCAGGAGTGCCGAAGGAGGCTTATGAACGGGACAACGTCGGGTTCTTCAGTTAGCATCGGAAAGCTGATCATGGTTCCAGCTTTGATTACGTTGGCCATCACCATCTTGCGCCTCGTCGGTGAGCTGCAGCACTGGCCCGCGCCGTGGTTCAGTAATGCGGCTGGAGGTGGCGGGGCCATTGTTGGCATTTCCTGGCTGCCCTTCATCTTCGGACCCTATTTCGCCTGGAAGTTGGCGGCTGCGGGCGACGAGCCGGCAAGCGCCGGCAAGGCCATCGGGATGAGCGCTCTGGGGCTGGTGGTATTAATCCTGGGCGGAATCGCTTCCTTCGTCGGTTTCAGCAAACATATGACGCCCCCGCTTCTTCTGGGATTCGTGATTATGCTGGCGTCGGCGTTTCTACCGCGCTTGGGGTGGCGCTCATTCGGAAACGCTCTGCTGGCATACGCGTTCGCTGCGCGCATTCCCGTGCTTATTGTGATGTACATCGCCATGAGCGCCAACGGCGGTCAAGGCTGGGGCACGCACTATGATGTTGCGGGTCAGGGTTTCGTAGTCACTTCGTTCGCGCAGAAGTTTGTTGACTTGGCCGTGCTTCCGCAAATGAGTCTCTGGATCGGATGGACTGCGGTCATCGGCGGTCTGCTGGGTACGATCGTGACTGCGCTATTTCACCCTGGCAGGCATGCAGCTCCGGCCGCCGCGTAGTAAGCACAGCGGATCAAAAGAGGATGGAGGGCAGCCAGGCGCCAGAGGGCTCATTGTAGAGTCCGGTGGTCATGAGCGTCATGGGCTGCACCACCCGCAGGCCGTTAGCGAGACACCAGCGAAAGAGCGCGCTGTTGCGCGAGGGTACCAGGATGCCCGGACCTCCAAACGATTCGACGGAGGCAATCAGGGCTTTGAGATCGAGGTTCGTCTCCGCTGTGGTGTGACCGAAGAAGGCGAGCGCAGAAGTATACCCTGTGATCCGCCCGCCGCGCTCGACCACCAGAGCGCTGCCCTGCTGAATCGCTTCGGCGAGGTCTCGGCCGCGGTCGAAACCATGCACCTGCCGCGAAAGCTCGTTGCATGGGTCCAAGTCCGCAGGCTGCGCGCTCCTCACTGTGCATCCCGGAACATTCCTCTGCGCTGTTCTGCCCTGCATGCAAGATAAGGGCTCCCGCACGTCAAAGCCGAGACTCGTATAAAGCGAAAGAGAGCGGTTGTGAAAAGCAGCCTGCACCAGCCGGACTCCGGCCGCGCCTCGATCGCGGGCGCGATCCATCACCGCCTGCATCAGTCTGCGTCCGATCCCACGGTTTTGCACTTCGGAGTTGACAGTGATTGGTCCCACGCCCGCGATTGTCGCGCGCTCATCCAGACAATTGCTGCCTGCGATCCGGTCTCCGGTTTCCGCTACTACACAGTAGAAGCCGGAATGTGAAAACATCCTCGAAAGCACACCGATAGGGGCTTCAGGCGCCGGGAAATCACAAGGAAAGCCGTGGCGCTGATTCAAGGTGTTGAATGCGTCGTAGCAGATCTGGCCGCAAACGGCGGCGTCCTCGGGCCGCGCCTGGCGCACCACCACATCCTTCGGTAGTGGCTCGGCTGATATGGTTGGTGACATGGGCTCTACCTTCCTAACCTTCCTGGTAGCTCATAGCATACCACTGCTTTGTTCCTGGAATTAAGGATGGGATTCGATGCGGCCTAGTGGGGATTACGAAATATAGTGACGGCGATTCCTGTAGCGGCGCTCAGAGAACATTGCTCCGGCAGACGCGCACTGTTCCCTTCAAATCACAAAGCCGCCGCTCACGTTGATGGACTGCCCGGTGATGAACCGCGATGCGCCGGAACACAGAAACAGCACCACATCCGCGACATCGTTGACATCCCCGAGTTTTCCGAACGGATGCCGTCTCTCCAACCTGCGGCGCACTTCCGGCTGAGACAGGTACTCAGCCGTCATTCCCGTCTCGAACATGCCCGGCGCCACGGCATTCACCCGAATGTTGCGTGGCGCCAATTCCAGGGCCCAATTGCGCGTGAAAGCGTCCACCGCCGCTTTGCTGGCGCGATAGAGGCTGCGTCCTTCGGCAGACGCGGTGCGGCCGGCGACTGACGATAAGTTGACGATGCGGGCACCGTCCCGAAGGAGTGGCAGCAACGTCTGCGTCAGCCAGAACACGCCGAGCACGTTCGTCGCCAGCACCTCTTTCGCGGCCTTGGCCTTGGTGCTGCCGAGCGGCGTCAGCGGCCAGACGCCCGCATTGTTGATGAGCATATCGAGCGGAGTCGTCTGCAGTTCCGCTCCTAGCCGGTCGATTTCGTCTGTGTTGCTCAGGTCCGCCTGAACAATGCGGGCCGCTTTAATCGCCGAAGCCACTTTCTCAGCGGCGGCACGATTCCGGTGGTAATGAACAATGACTTGGGCGCCGGACTGCGCCAGACGCTCGGCGATGGCGCTTCCGATGCCGCGCGAACTGCCGGTGACAAGCGCGGTTTGGTTTTCGAGAGTGTGCGGCGGACTGCTGGGATTTGAAATCAAGGCGTTCTCGAGCGGGTGAAGGCGCGCAGCAGCGGAATCTCTCACCTGCGTTGTGGGAGGCTACAAGACTAAGCTCTAACCCCTAAAACGGGCGATGAATCCTAGTGTTCGTTGAAAACATTTCGGAACTGTGTCATTCCGAGCCCGTTCGCTCCTCCGCTGCGAACGGTTCCTTCGCGTTGCTCAGGACAGGCTCTGAGCGCAGCGCAGGAGCTCAGGGTAAAGTTCGCGAGGAATCTCGCTTTGAAACTAAAGGAAATACAAGATTCCTCGTCGCCTGCGGCTCCTCAGAATGACAGTGTGGACGAGTTTTTCAACGAACGGCTAGGCCAGCAAAGCTTTGTTGACCACCTGCCCGGCCACGTCGGTCAGCCGGAAGTAACGGCCCTGAAACTTGTAAGTGAGCTTGGTGTGATCGACTCCAAGCGAGTGCAGAATCGTGGCCTGCACGTCGT
>JASHYZ010000354.1 GCA_030042795.1 Terriglobia bacterium
ATGACTTTGAAATTTAGAGATGTACTGACTTATAAGTACGGGTGCTCCGACCACAGGTTTCATCGCTTTGGCGGTGTGCAACTCTTGTTATGGAAGGCCATCGAGCAAGCCATATCTATGGGACTCCGTGAATTGGACATGGGCCGCTCGGACCTAGACAGCCCTGGTTTGATCATTTTTAAGGACCGTTGGTCGGCAGCGCGGTCAAGGCTTAGCTACTGGGCGTCTCCGCCCCAATCCGCTGCCGGATCTCAATCGGGCTGGAAGCTGAGCACCGCAAAGAAGATCTTTTCCCATGCACCGACAACGTGCCTCATACTCGTGGGAGGCTTACTTTACAAGCACATCGGTTGAACCGGAACCCCGATTGACAGATCAACGTCTCGCATTGCAGATTTCCCGCAGACCACCCAGCACAATGAGGTCCCACAACGCCTATTTTCTGCTATTGGTTACTGCGGTCCTAGCGAGCTACTGGCGCAACTTGGCCAATCTCGTCAGTTTCTCTTTTGCCCGAGACCAGTACTCCTACATCATCTTGATACCGGTGGTAAGTGTGGCTCTAGTGCTCCGCGAAAGAGTCGCAGTCTTGGCGCAAGTTAGTTGGGCTTTCTTGCCCGGGATCGCCCTGATACTGCTCGGTCTTGCCGGCAGCGTGCTACAGACCTACGTGTCCAGGTCGAACTCGACGGAATCAATGCCCGTCGGGGTCGCCTGCGTCTGGGTGCTTCTGATCGGTACCTTCGCGCTTTGTTACGGCACGCGAGCCGTTCGAGCCGCACTTTTTCCGATCCTGTTCTTGGCGCTGATGGTGCCTATCCCTGAGCGGCTGCTAGACAGCGCCAGCGTGCTCCTTCAAAAGGCATCCTGCCAATTAACGTATCTGCTCATGACACTCGCTGGCACACCAGTACTGCGGAACGGCTTTGTTCTTTCCACCCCGCTGGGTGGCATCGAGGTAGCCCAGCAGTGTAGCGGAATCCGATCCACGCTTGGCTTGTTGATTGGGAGCGTAGTTGCAGGTCACGTCTTCTTGCGATCGGCGTGGAGGAAAACGGCGTTCGCTGCGGCCGTGGTTCCGGTATCGATCTTCAAGAACGCCTTGCGGATTGTCACTCTGTACTGGCTCGGAGTTCATACAGACCAACGCTTTCTCACAGGTGAACTGCATCGTCGGGGGGGAATACCCTTCTCAGTGTTAGCGCTCGGGATTCTAGGCCCTCTTCTCTATTTGCTTTACAAGTCCGATGTGGCTGTTGGCCGCTCTGGAACCAACGGACAGACATCCCGGAGACAATCGTTTGAATACGCCTCGCTCGAACCCAATGGGCAGCTTTAACTCCGCTGGCGTGAGAATTATGCCGGCCAATGGCGGTCGCTTTCGGGAGCCTTTATGTTAGGGCATCGCAAGTTTGACCTTCACGATTACCTTGGTATTCTGCAACGAAGATACTGGGTGATCTTGGTACCGGTCGTCATTTGTCCGGTATTAGCCTATGTGGCCGCGCGGGTTCTGCCGCCACGATACGTATCGACCGGCCTCATCTTCATCGACCGCCCCACGGTGCCAGCCGAAGTTGTAAAACCGATGACGACGGGCGACCTGATTGAGAGAATCAACGCCATTCAGGAGCAGGTCCTGAGCCGAACCCGCCTCGAACCGCTCGTCAGGAAGTACGGACCAGAGCCGGTGACTCAGCGTGTGACCGGGGAGGCCATCGATGCTCTGCGAAAGGCCATTGTGATCGCTCCGGCCGAGTTCGCCAGCCTCTCCTCGGCCGGCGGCGAACGCGAACCTATTCCTGGGCTGAGCGTCAGTTGCACCGCCCGGAGCGCATGGATCGCGCAAGAACTATGCATGGACATCACGACCATGTTTATTGAGGAGAGCCTTGAGCAGCAGACGCAGCTCGAACAAGGTACCAGCGACTTCCTCTCGGTCCAACTGGCTGAGGCCAAGAAAAACCTGGACGCGGAAGACGCTAAACTGGCGGATCTGAAAAGCCGTAATCTCGGTCGTCTTCCGGACGATCAAGAGACTAACCTTCGCGTCCTCATGGACCGTAATGCAGAGCTCGAGGCCGCCAACGAAGCTCTGGACCGTGCAATCCAGGACCGTACCTATACACAATCCCTCCTTCAGCAGCAGCAACTCAGTTTCTCAAAGCTGGCTGGCTCGGCACCTGCAGCGACTGTCGATGAGTTGCAGGACGAACTCGCCAAAAAACAAGAACTACTGTCGGAGTTGGAAGCACATTACACACCCAAATACCCAGAGGTAGAGACACTCAAGACAGCGGTCGAAGACCTCAAAAAGCAGATTGCGGCACGATCCGTTGCCGAAAAGAAGGCTGTGGAGAGTCCTGCCTCCAACCCACAAGAAGTTAAATCCGAATCGCCTCAGGTCCAGCAGCTTCGAGCTCAGATTCACCAGGACGATGAAATCATCCGAACTCGAACAGAGGAGCAGGCACATCTTAAGCAGCAAGTTGCGGATTACGAGCAGAAGTTGCAGCTGAGCCCGGTGGTCGAAGAAGAAATCAAAAACGTGACTCGGGATCACGAAACAGCGCTTCACTTTTACAACGATCTGTTGCAGAAGAAGAGTGAGGCGCAGATGTCAGCCTCGCTCGAACAACGGGAACAGGGTGAGAGGTTTCGCATTCTCGATTCGCCGAATCTTCCTGACAAGCCGGACTTTCCAAAGACTATTCTCTTCCTGGGCGGCGGGTTGGGCGGCGGAGTCGGGGTTGGTCTGGCGCTCGCCCTGCTACTCGAGATGCTGGACAAATCAATCCGTGACGAGCGTGACATTGAGGTTCTGCTGAAGATTCAGAATGTGGCAACTCTTCCGGCTATCCAGAGCCTCAAGGGCTGGAAAACCGAGCCACTTGACGATCCACAAGGTGAGGAGTCTACGACCGTAACGGTAGAGGCTAGCAGATAGAATGGGAAAGCAAGACGATCTGGCAATTCCAATTTCTGCCCGATCCAGGCACGAAGCTGAGCAAAAGCTCCCGACGCTATCGGCGGTCGTCCTTGATCGTCTGCCCGTCCACACTCGCCCGACGGATCAGTCCGGTAGAGAGACCGAGCCATCTGGATCCCCGAAGCCACTGTCAGAGCAGCGGCTAGATAGCCGTGGTCCGGCGCAGCTCGTGTCTGGTGAACACCATAAGCCAAACAGGGCGGGTGTAATGAACGCCGATGAAGCGATTACTTCGCTAGCGCTGCGCCAACGGTGCAATAGGAGCTCGTGGAAGCCCGATGCCTGTTCCATCGTGCTCGAAGAAGCGCTAGATTCGACGATAAGCCACGAAGAGTTCCGGAGATTGCGTTCGTACCTCTACGACGTCCGTCGTAAGCAGCCTCTCCGCAGACTCCTCATCAGTAGTGCTCTGTCGGGCGAGGGCAAAACCTTCGTCAGCGCGAATCTGGCACAGACCATGGCTCGCCGCCCCAACGAATCAGTGCTGGTGGTAGATGGTGACCTTCGCTTGTCCCGTCTGCACCGACCCCTGGGAGCGGCTGCGGGTCCGGGGCTGTCTGAGTACCTGGAAGGTGACGCCGATATTTTCTCGGTTATCCAGCGCGGACCGATGGATAATCTTTTCTTTGTTGCGGGTGGAACGCCCAAGACGAATCCAGCCGATCTCATCAGCAACGGCCGGCTTGAAGTATTTCTGCAACGTCTGGCCCCAGCTTTCGACTGGATTGTCTTGGATTCTCCCCCGGCCCTCCTGGTAACGGACGCCTCACTACTTGCCGCGCTGTGCGACGGTATCTTGCTTGTAATCCGTGCTGGAATGACTTCTGTCGACATGGCGCGCAAGGCGCTGCTGATGTTTCGCAATAAGCCGCTGCTTGGGACAGTGTTGAACGGATCACAGCCAAGAACGCCTTACAAGGACTACTATGGACGGTCGTCCGCGACGTCACCCCAAAAGGCCCGCCGGAAATGACGCCTGCAAGAAACTGGGGCTGGTCTCCACAGTGATGAGAAATATGGCCCTTAGATTACGGAGAAGAATTACTCTTAAGAAGGCTTTGTTGCTTGTAAAAGCGGCTCGGAGTATACGGTTCTCCAGTCAGGAGTGACCTTCGGGCTCTTGCGAGTACTCTAGGGAAATCGATCTAATGGTAGGGCGAATGATGTTTCCCGGCTTGAACCGATATCTGGTTTTTAAGGGTATTCCAAAGAGGTCTGAAGGCCTCTCCAGGGTTTGGGTACGAACGCGGATGATCGGCGGCTAGTGTCCGGACATCAGGCTGAGTCAATAATGCCACGGTTTGCCAGCGCGGGATAAGGGCATCGGACTCAGTCCCTAGGTCGGGACACCATCGAGCCTGGCGAGTTGGTTGGCCGAGGAGTCAGGTTTTCCATTCAAGGGGCCGATAAGGGTAGGAAAGGCCCCAATTACGAGCCGAGTAGTTGAACAAAAACAGGTTTACGGCATTTTGAGGCGCTGTAAGTCAAAAGGCGGAGCTATATGCTTGCGGAAGAAGGCGGTGGTGACAGC
>JASHYZ010000355.1 GCA_030042795.1 Terriglobia bacterium
GCATCTTTCGTGACTGGCCTTCGCCAGGGGAATACATTGACATCCAGAACCAGAACCACTCGTTCTCGGAGATGTCGATCACCCGCCTGACGACTATGACCCTCACGGGACGCGACCAGCCGGAGTTGGTGAGCGTCGCCAAGACCTCTTCCAGCCTGCTGCATATGCTGGGCGCCAAGCCCCTCGCGGGGCGTGTCCTGCTCCCCGAAGAGGACAAGCCCGGCAAGCCGCAGGTGGCAATTCTCAGCTACGGGCTGTGGCGAAGGCTGTTCAGTTCCGACCCCCAGCTTGTGGGGCAAAGCATCACCCTTGACGGTAATCCATATACAGTGGCCGGCATCCTGCGGCCCGATTTCTCCCTCACCTCCGAGGTGATGCCCGCCGAAGGGCCGATGGATAAGGTCGACGTATTCGTGCCGTTGCCCTTGGCCGCGAATGCGGAGCAAATCCGCGGCGATGAGAATTATGACGTACTGGCGCGGCTGAAGCGCGGCGTTACGGTGGCGCAGGCGCAGGCGGATATTGATGTCATCGCGGCACGCATCCGGGAAAAAGACAAGCGCGATCGTAGTTTCGGCATGACCGTGGTCGGCCTGCAGGATCAGGTGGTGGGTGACGTGAGGCGAGCCTTGCTGGTGCTGCTGGGTTCAGTGGCGTTGGTGCTGCTGATCGCGTGCGCCAACGTGGCCAACCTGCTGCTCACCCGCGCGGCTGCTCGCGAGAAGGAAATCGCCATCCGCAGCGCCTTGGGCGGGAGCGGATCGCGGATCGTGCGGCAATTGCTGACCGAAAGTGTTCTTCTGGCTTTGATCGGTGGTGCGGCGGGCCTGCTGATCGCTGAGTGGGCACTCTTTGTCGTGCACACCATCAATCCGGGGAACATTCCCAGGCTGGAGACCATCGGCATCAACGGCGCCGTCCTTGCCTTTACGTTTGGAGTCTCGATTCTCACCGGCATCCTGTTTGGGCTGGCTCCCGCATGGCGGGCGCTGGCGGTTGATCTGAACACGTCGCTCAAGTCCGGAGGACGCAGCGGGCAGATCTATGGCGGCATGGCTCTGGGGCGAAACCGCCTGCGCGGGCTGTTGGTGGTGGCGGAACTCGCGCTCTCGCTCATGCTGCTGGTTGGAGCCGGGCTCCTCATTCGAAGCTTTATCCGTTTGCAGCAGGTCCCGCCGGGATTCCGCACGGACCATATCCTGTCGATGCAGGTTGCAGCCAACGGCCCGAGCTACCAGGACGACAAGAAGACGGCGGAGTTCTACCAGGAAATTGGAGATCGCATCGTGCACTTGCCGGGCGTGGAGTCCGAGGGCTTCACCTCGGTGCTACCTCTGACCGGGGAAGTGGGGTGGGGCGGAATCCACGTCGAGGGCTATACGCCGCCTCCCGGGCAGGAACTGCAGGTCGACATTCGATTCGCGAGCCCCGATTATTTCCGCACCATGGGCATCCCGCTCGTCGATGGGCGCTTCTTCTCCGATCACGACCGCAGCGACACGCAACGCGTGGCGATCATCGACGCAAAGTTTGCGCGCCGCTTCTGGCCTCAGGAGAGTCCCGTCGGCAAGCACCTCTGGTTTGATCCCAAGAAGCCGATCATCATCGCCGGCGTCGTCGGGGTCGTGAAGCAGTACGGGCTCGACAACGAAGGCAAGATCGCAGTCTACTTCCCTCACCAACAGTTCGCCGACAGCGACATGTTCCTGGTGGCGCGCACGTCCTCCAAGCCAGCCGACTTTGCGGGTGCCATTACGCGTGAGATTCACGCCGTCGATCCGAGTGTGGTGGTCTATGACGTCCGCACCATGCAGGATCGGCTCTACGATTCGCTGGCCCGCCAGCGGTTTTCCACCACGATGCTCACTTCCTTTGCGGCGTTCGCTCTTTTGCTGGCGGCGGTGGGAATCTATGGCGTGATGTCCTACCTGGTATCCCAGGGCACGCATGATATCGGCGTGCGGATGGCTCTGGGCGCCCGCCCGGGCAACATCCTCGGTTTGATTACCCGGCAGGGAATCACCCTGGCTGGGTTGGGCATCGCAGCCGGCTTGATCGGCGCCTTAGCACTGACGCGGGTGATGGCCAGTCTGCTCTTCGGCATCAAAGCAACTGATGTCGTGACATTCAGCTCGGTCGCCTTGATTCTGGCTGCCGTGGCGCTGATCGCAACCCTGGTTCCGGCACGGCGGGCAGTCGCTGTGGACCCGATCGTGGCGTTGCGCGAAGAGTAGAGACGGCGGCGGGCCAAAACGACTGGAGGTCGCCGCTATCCACTATCTCGGAAACCTGAAGGCCCATGATCCCAGAAGTCGAAAGGAGCTTCTCATGAACACAAAGCGGACTTGGCTCAGGCTCATTCTCATCGGCGTCTCGATCGGGTTTCTAGTCATGGTAGCAGCCCGCTCATTTCCCGAGAGCGGCCCCATTACCGGTCAGTGGACGCTCGAGCTTCGGCCCGACGGCAACGTCCAGTTTTCGATACACCGCAGTTGGCTGGGACAAAATGAATACGAGTCCTCCTCGGACTACACGCTCGATAGCTTTCGCGGGCTGACCCCTTCAATCCTGCAAGGCGGTGGTACTGCCAAGTTCGAATTCGTCCGCGACGCCGGCTCGCTTGAGTGCGAGGGCACGTTTCGCAACGGCGGTGGTGGCGGCGCTTTCACTTTTTCAGGTAACCCTCAGTACGCGGCCTCGATGCGCGCGC
>JASHYZ010000035.1 GCA_030042795.1 Terriglobia bacterium
GGACTACCTAAAGCAGCAACAAGAGACGCTTAACACCTACGGCTGGGTAGACCAGAAGGCTGGTGTGGTGAGAATACCCATCGACCGGGCCATGGACCTTTTAATCCAAAAGGGCTTGCCTGTGAGAGCGGAATCAGGCGGAGGCACGGTCACGCAGCAATCGAAGGCTGCGGCCGGTACCGGCAAGCAGATGGCTCCGCCTGCTGGAACGACTCCGGCGACTTCGAATTCGGGCAGTGGAAGTGGCAGGGAGCGCTAATGACCAGCCCACCCCCCGGGTATTTTTTTGGCCTACTCTGGAATGTTGTTGATAATAAAGGGCCGGAAATGAGAAGAATGAGAAATTTGAGACTACTCTGGAATGTATATGAAAAAAAGTAACTTAACTCTTTTACCCCGGAATGTTGTTGATAAATAAGAGTATTAGATGACTTTCAGGCAGTAGCTTATCTTGGATCTAATTGAAAATAAGACTTTTACGCTAAATCTATCCAAATGTTATTGATGCAAAGTGATTTAGCAAGTCAGCGGGGATTGATGGCAGAATTCGGAAGTAACGAAAATGTGCATTGAGTCCAGAGACGATACGAAAGCTCCTCCCATGAGCCCTAGAAGACAGCACTATTGGCCCGGCATTGCAAGGTTCGGATTGCTTTGCGCAGTGATTTCGGGAAGCTTGCTGCACGCTCAAACCAACAGACCGGCCGACTATAGGCCCACGATCCTGCGCAATGTGGGAATTGACCAGAAGTTGAACCAGCAGGTGCCGCTTGATATTCCATTCCGCGACGAGAACGGCAGTACGGTTCGACTGGGCGATTACTTCGGGCAGAGGCCGGTGATTCTGTCTCTGGTTTACTACGAATGCCCGATGCTCTGCACCACTTCCCTCAACGGTCTGGACCAGAGCCTGAAGGAGCTCAAGTTCAATTTGGGTACCGACTTCAACGTGGTTACGGTGAGTTTCGATCCCACCGAACAGCCCTCGCTGGCGACCGCCAAAAAAGCGGTTTACGTCGGGCTCTATGGCCGCCCCGGGGCCGCCGCGGGATGGCATTTCCTGACCGGCGACCAGGAATCGATCGACCGGCTAACCCAGGCGGTGGGCTTCCGGTACAACTACGATCCCACCATCAAGCAGTTCATCCACGCCACCGGAATCATCGTGCTGACGCCGCAGGGAAAGGTCGCCCGCTACTTTTACGGCATTCAGTATCCGGCGGGCAACTTGCGCCTGGCCCTGGTTGAGGCGTCGCAAGGGAAGATCGGCAATCCGGTAGATGAGGTTTTGCTGTACTGTTGCGAGTACGATCCGATGACGGGGAAGTACAGCCTGATCATCTCGCGTGTCCTCAAGATTGGCGCGGCGGTCACAATTCTGTCGCTCGGAACCCTGATGCTGGTGATGTTCCGCAGCGCGCCGAATTCGCGGACTTGAGTTGGCATGGGCTTCCAGCCCCATGCGCACGGGCAGAATGCCCGTGCCACGAGTTCCACGTTTCATTAACGAATTATGCTGGCGATTCTCTTTCCAATCCGGCCTCCGCAGGCTTCCTCGATATCCGTGGAATGGGATTACTTTTTCTACCTTCTGACGGCCATTACGGTCTTCTTCTCGGCCCTGATCTTCGGCCTCGTCTTTTACTTCGCCATCAAGTACCGGCGGCGCGAAAAGGACGAAGTGCCGCCCCAGAACCACGGCAACCTGCTCCTCGAGCTTGCCTGGACGATCATCCCGGCGGGGATCTGCGTAGTTCTCTTCGTCTGGGCGTCGCTGCTGTTCATTCGCTCGCAGAGCCCTCCGACAAATGCCACCGAGATTTTTGTGGTGGCCAAACAGTGGATGTGGAAAGTGCAGCATCCCGAGGGCCCGCGGGAAATCAACCAGTTGCATGTTCCGGTGGGCGAGCCCGTGAAGCTCACCATGACTTCGGAAGATGTTATCCACGATTTTGGAGTTCCTGCCTTCCGGGTGAAGAAGGATGTAGTGCCCGGAATGTATTCCACCGAGTGGTTTACGCCCACAAAGGTTGGGGAATATCATCTGTTTTGCGATCAGTACTGCGGCACCGGCCATTCCCACATGGTCGGCACGGTCGTGGTGATGAGGCCTGACGATTACGAGCATTGGTTAGCAAGTCAAATGAATGCGCAGCCGATGGCTGAGCGTGGGGAGAGACTATTCGGACAACTCGGCTGCAACACTTGCCACGGGGAGGGCGCGAAGACACCCGGACCGCCGCTGCAAGGTTTGTACGGCACCGAGGTGAAGCTCCAAAACGGCCAGACGGTGAGGGCTGACGACGAGTATCTGCGCAACGCTGTTCTGGGGCCGCAAGGAGTGGCGGGCTATCCCACCCTGATGCCTACGTTTCAGGGTCAGGTGAACGAAGAGGAGGTTCTTCAGCTTATCGCCTACATCAAGTCTCTGGGGCCCCCTGTGGAAAGGAAGGTTGCAAAGCAATGAGCACGGTTGCGGTTGAAGCTCCATCCCTGCCGGAAGTCCATTATCTGAACGCGGACTACGGCTGGCGCTCCTGGCTCTTCACCACCGATCACAAGCGGATCGCCTGGCTCTATCTGATCTCCATTACGCTGATGTTCGCCATCGGGGGTCTTGCCGCCACCTTGATGCGGCTGAACCTGATTGAGCCGTCGGGCCTCTTGTTCGAGCCTGCGACCTACAACAAGCTTTTCACGGCGCACGGGCTCATCATGATCTTCTTCTTCCTGACTCAATCCATACCGACCGTGCTCGGGAACTTTCTGATTCCGATCATGATCGGCGCTCGCGACGTGGCTTTTCCCAAGATCAACCTGCTGAGCTGGTACATTTACGTGGTCGGCGCCCTCATCTTCGTCATCAGCCTGATTACCGGAGGAATCGATACCGGCTGGACACTCTACACTCCACTGAGCACGACCTATGCGAACACGAATGTGCTCTCGGCCACCGTGGGCATCTTCATCACGGGATTTTCCTCGATTCTGACCGGTCTGAACTTCATGGTGACTATCCACAAGATGCGCGCGCCCGGCATGACTTGGTTCCGGTTGCCCCTCTTCATCTGGTCCATGTACGCCACCAGCGTGATCTTCGTTCTGGCCATGCCGGTGATTGCGATTACGATCGCCCTCATCGCGCTCGAGCGCATCTGGCATGTGGGCATCTTCGATCCCGGCCTGGGCGGTGATCCCATTCTCTTCCAGCACCTTTTCTGGTTCTTTGGGCATCCGGAGGTTTACATCCTCATCCTGCCCTCGATGGGTGTCATCAACGAGCTGGTGGCCGCAGGTTGCCGCAAGCGCATTTTCGGTTACAGCTTCGTGGCCTTTTCCAGCGTGGCCATTGCTGCCATTTCTTTCATGGTTTGGGGACATCATATGTTCCTCACCGGGCAGTCGGTGTACGCCGGCCTGGTTTTTTCAGCGCTGAGTTTCGCCGTGGCCATCCCTTCCGCCATCAAGGTGTTCAATTGGACCGCCACCATGTATAAGGCCTCGATATCCTACGATACCCCGATGCTGTACGCCATCGGCTTTATCGGTTTGTTTACCATCGGCGGGCTCACCGGACTGTTTTTGGCTTCGATGGGCGCTGACGTTCACCTCCACGACACCTATTTTGTGGTGGCGCATTTCCATTACGTGATGGTGGGCGGCGCCATTATGGGTTATATGGGCGGGCTGCACTTATGGTGGCCCAAGATGACGGGCAAGATGTATCCCGAAGCCTGGGCGCGCTTTGCCTGCCTGCTGGTTTTTGTAGGGTTTAACCTTACCTTCGGTCCGCAGTTCATCCTGGGCTATGTCGGTATGCCCCGGCGCTACGCCGTCTACCCGGCCGAGTTCCAGGTGCTCAACGTCATGTCGTCGGCGGGCGCTTCCATCCTGGCCGTCGGCTACGTGATTCCGCTGATTTACTTCGCATGGTCGGCGTTTAAGGGGCCTGTGGCCGGGCCTAACCCCTGGGGCGCGAAGGGTCTGGAGTGGACCATCGCCTCGCCGCCTCCGACGCATAACTTCGAGGAAACACCCATCGTGACTGAAGAAGCGTACGCCTACGAACCCGAGGCAGCTCATGTCGGCTGAAGCGCACGGCGCCACCCTGGTGGCGGAACAATTCGACGACTTCGAACAGCAAAAGTCTGCCGATACCTTCGGCATGTGGCTGTTTCTGGTCACCGAAGTGTTGTTCTTTGGCGGACTCTTTTGTGGCTACTGCGTCTACCGCAACATTTACCCGGAGGCGTGGGCCGCCGGCAGCCATCTGCTGAAAGTGCAATATGGCGCTTTCTACACCGTGCTGCTGATCTGCAGCAGCTTAACGATGGCGCTGGGGGTGCGCGCCGCTCAACTCCGCATGAAAACCTCCCTGACCGTTTGTCTCATCCTCACTTGGATCATGGGAGCGGCCTTCGTCTACATCAAGCTGCGGTATGAGTGGTACGGCGACTACCTCGAGGCTTTGATCCCCGGCCCGCACTTTGCGCCACACGGTGAAAACCTCGAGCTCATCAATCATTTTCACGCCCTGCTGCCCCATGTCAGCCTGTTTTTCCTTTTTTACTTCTGCATGACGGGACTGCACGCCTTGCACATGGTCGTGGGCGTTGGATTACTCACCACGCTGCTCATCTTTACTCAACAGGGCAAGAACACGCAAGGAAACTACAATTGGGTCGAAATCGTCGGGCTTTACTGGCACTTCGTCGATATTGTCTGGATCTTTCTGTTTCCCCTGCTCTATTTAATAGGGGGCCGCTATGTCTGAACACGTCCACGTCCATCCCAAATTCTTCTACGTCAAAGTCTTTCTCTCGCTGATCGGCCTGACAGCGATTACCACGGCTGTTGCCTACGTGGACCTCGGAGTATTTAACACCGTCGTGGCGCTGGTTATTGCCGTCTGCAAAGCCTCACTGGTGGTGCTCTTCTTCATGCACCTGAAAGAACAGACTGGCATGACGCGCGTGGTGATCATCGCGGCCGCGTTGTGGCTGGCCGTGCTCATCGTCATTACCTTGAGCGATCGCTTCACCCGCCACTGGGTGCCTTCCAACGGGCCCTGGCAAACCAGTTCGATAGTATCGCCACAATCGCAGTGAAGTTCAGTTGGTGATGACCTTGGGCGGTCCACAGATGTAAACTAATCCGAGGGAAGGTTATGAGTCAGATCCTTTGGGCTCTTGTTGCTCAGACCAGCGTAATCGTAGCGGGATGCGTCGTCATCATCCTCCACAATAACGCGAGGTTTGCGGCCATTGACAAGCGTATCGATGATCTCCGCTCGGAGATGAGCCATCACTTTTCGGAGATGAACCACCGCTTTGATGACTTGAAGGACTGGATCCGTTCGGAAGTCCGGCGCCTTGAAGAGCGTATCGAGCGCCCCGTTCTTAAGGGTTAGTTTACCGGTCGCATCAGAACCACAGACGTCACTCAGGCTTACCTCATGCCTGCTTCGGTCTCGCCTCCGATCACTTCTCCCACCGGCACCGGCAACGAACGCTCACACTGGGGCGGCGGTCCGACCAGCATCGACTTCCGCGGCGGCGGTGGAGACGGCTTCGGGAATTGGAACCCCATGGGTTCCGCCACTCCTGCTTCGGCCTGCCGCGCCGGGATCTATGCAGGGATCGCTTCCATCTCAATGCTGTTTGCGACCCTCGCGCTGGTCTTTGTCGTGCGCCTGAAGATTGCAAGTGGCTGGGCTCACACTCCGTTTCCTCCGGTTCTCTACCTCAACACCGTATTGCTCGCCGCGAGCAGCGTAACCTTGGAACGAGCGCGCTCCGCGATGTCGGCGGACAACATGCGGGCATACCGGGGCTGGCTTTACACCACCTTGACGTTGGGCCTTGCTTTTCTCGCCGGTCAGTTGGCCGCCTGGCAAAAGCTCGCCGCCGCCGGAGTGTACCTCGCCGGCAATCCCAGCGGCGCTTTTTTTTACATCATCACGGCCGCGCATGGCCTGCATTTGCTCGGCGGAATCATTGCGCTGGTCTATCTGGTCTTGAATACTCGCGAGGTTCGCTGGGGCTTGAAGAGACCCACAGTGGTGGATGTTACGAGCATTTATTGGCACTTCATGGATGGACTGTGGCTTGCTGTATTCGCTGTACTGTTGGTGATGCGGTGGTGAACTTCGCCCGTGGCGCACTGATCAGAGCTTCCCGCCTCTTCCTTCAACGAACAACCGCGCGGTCTCATCTGTTACATTTCACGCTGCTCGCGGGATTGGCTGCGTTCGCTCTTACTGCGATCACAGCGAGCGGGCAAACGAAGTCCGCGCCACAGAACTGGCGATTGGTGTGGAGCGATGAGTTCAACGGACCTGACGGGTCAGCCCCCGACGCTCAAAAGTGGACCTACGACATTGGAGTGGACGGCGACGGCTGGGGCAACAAGGAGCTTGAGTACTATACGAACCTTCGTCGAAACGTCGTGGTGCAGGGCGGCAATCTGGTGATCACCGCGTTAAAGGAAAAGTATACAGGACCGAGCATCCGGCCCGAGGGCCAGGATGAGAATCAATCCGCCGGATCGGCCACGGCAGGGCAGGGCACCGTGACACGCGACTACACCTCAGCCCGGCTTAAATCCCAAAGCCTGTTCTCACAGACTTACGGCCGCTTCGAGGCGCGCATCAAGATTCCTTACGGCCAAGGCATGTGGCCTGCGTTCTGGATGCTCGGCGACGACATTGACAAAGTCGGCTGGCCGCGCTGTGGTGAAATCGACATCATGGAGAACATCGGCAAGGAGCCGTCAAAGGTTCACGGCAGCATTCACGGATCCGGACCTTCCGGATCAAGCACCGATGACATGACGGCTGTCTACAGGCTTCCCGCCGGTGAGAATTTCTCTGACGCCTTCCACATCTTCGCCGTGGAATGGGAGCCCAAGGTTATTCGCTTCTACGCTGATGGCAACCTCTATGAAACCGTCACACCTTCAGGTCTTCCCAAAAGGACCGGTTGGGTGTTCGATCACCCGTTCTTCCTGCTCCTGAATCTGGCGGTGGGAGGCGACTGGCCTGGCAGCCCGGACGGTTCCACACATTTCCCACAGCAGATGCTGGTTGATTATGTACGGGTCTACGCCCGGGGGCCTACCGGCCGCTGAAGGGGCGCTGCATGCGCGCTTGGCTTCTCTCCGCGAGCGCATGCTTCGCGCCGTTCACCGGGCGCCACCTGCATCCAGGCTGACATTCAGATGAAACAGTGCTGGCCCGGCGCCGGTCTGCGGGTTCCAAACGGCGATTTCAATCTTGTCGGAAGAATTCAGCACCCAATCATTCCGCCCATACGCCCCTGCAAACCCGGTTACCACGATTTCCGAATCGGTCCAACGTGTCACATTAATTGTGACCTCGTCCTGATTCTTGGGGATGATGCGCCCCGCCGACCAATGACGGCTGTTGTCTCGAATCGCAAGGTAGGGAGTATCCAGGTTGTTGAAGGATGTATAGGTTCCCAGGCCGTGTCCCGAAATCACGATGGTTTGATGGGCCTGGGAAAGGATCGGGGTTACGGAGTTGATCACCGGCTGCGCTGAACCCGGAAAGGGCGTCATCCGGTGTGTCGACGATGCGTAGAGAAACATCACGGCTGACAGAACAACCACAGCCCCGAGTGCCAGACTGATTCGGAGCCTCCAGTTCGTGCTCGCAGAGCCTGCCGGCCGGGCAGGGCTCGGAACCGGGCGAATTCGAGCCCTAGCATCAAAGGAGCAGGGACCGCCCGCATTGAGCCAGGCTTCGATCTCGCCTGGTCTGGCGAACACAGAGTGGCCCTGGCTGCCCGGCACGCGATGAACCGGCAGCCCCAATTCCTGCTCCCAACGTTGTACCGTCCGGACTTCGCGTCCGACGAAGGCCGCGATTTCTTTCCAGCCGAACAGTTTGTTCGTTGTGTCAGCAGCGCTGCCAGCCATAGCCTCTTCACCGAGCGCAGCATTAATACGTAATATGTCGCCATATGACGTACATTGGCGTTTGACCACACCAGCTTAACTGAGTTACTCCAATGCTTGTCAAAGGTGATCCAGAAGGGGGGGGGCCGCGTTTCAGCACCCAGGTAGCCACTTCTTTGGCAGGAGGAAGCGTGGCCCCACCGCACCGGCGCAGCCAAGCCTACTGCGCGCGCCCGCTATCCTGCGTGGTCGCCTCCGCTGAGTTCGCGCACAATCGAGCCGACAAAAGCTTTCGCATCGCCGAAGAGCATCAGCGTTTTATCCATATAGTAGAGGGGATTATCGATGCCGGCGAAGCCCGGATTAAGGCTCCGCTTGATCACCATCACCGTGCGTGCCCGATCGACTTCGATGATCGGCATGCCGTAGATGGGGCTGGCTTGATCTGTCTTGGCCGCAGGATTGGTGACGTCGTTGGCTCCAATAACGAGCGCCACGTCCGTCTGGGCCATTTCGCCGTTCGCGGTTTCCATGTCGATCAGCCTGTCGTAGGGGATATCGGCCTCGGCGAGGAGCACGTTCATATGGCCTGGCATGCGGCCGGCCACCGGGTGAATGGCGAACTTCATATCGACGCCGCGTTTGGTCAGGCCGTCAAACAGTTCGCGAACCTTGTGTTGCGCCTGCGCCACGGCCATGCCGTAACCGGGAACCACCACCACGGAGTTGGCATCAGACAGGATCACCGCCGCTTCATCGGGGGTGGCGTTGTGAACGATGCGTTCTTCCTTGCTGGCGGCTGCGGAGACTTGTAGCTGCCCGAAGGCCCCGAACATCACGTTGGTGAATGACCGGTTCATGGCCTTGCACATGATTACTGACAGGATGAATCCGGAAGACCCGTCGAGCGCGCCCGCCACCACCAGAACCTTGCTGCTGAGCACAAAGCCCAGCAGCGCGGCGGAAAGTCCCACGTAGGAGTTCAACAGCGAGATCACGGTAGGCATATCGGCGCCGCCAATCGGCGTCACCAGCAGCACGCCGAAGAGGAGCGAGACCACGACCATCGCCGGGAACAGCGACTTATACTCGGGGTGAACCAGCATGATGAGCGCAATGACCACCGCCGAGCCGAGCGCCGAAAGGCTAACGATGTTTTGTCCCTTGTAAACAATCGGGCGCTGCGGCAACCACTCTTGCAGCTTGCCTGCCGCGATCAAGCTGCCGGTAAAGCTTAGTGAGCCGATAATCACTTCCAGCGAAATCTCGGTCATCTCAAAAGCCGTGATATGCGGAGTACGCACGTAGTACTCGGAGATGCCAATCATCGAGGCCGCGAGCGCGCCGAAGGCGTGGCTCATGGCGGTTCGTTGGGGAACCGCGGTCATGTGCACCATTCCAAGCGGTACGCCGATAATGGCTCCTACCACCAGGGCCAATAGGATCCACTTGTATTCGACAAGTTCCGGATTGAAGAATGTGGTGACCACCGCCACCGCCGCCCCGATTTCCCCTGCCAGCACACCGTGCCGCGCGGTTGCCGGCGAACTCAGCCACTTGAGCGACAGGATGAACAAGGCTACGGCGACGATATACGCGAAGTCGACATATTGCTGTGTGGAGAGTATGGTCATTGTTTTTTGCGCCCGCTGAGTTTGAACATCCGGAGCATCCGATCCGTGATGAGGAACCCGCCCACCATGTTGCTGAAGGCAGCGGCCACCGCAATGGCGCCCAGGATCGTGGAGAGCGTCGATTCGTGACGGCCGCAAATGATAATGGCGGCCACCACCACGATGGCGTCGAGGGCGTTGGTAAGAGCCATGAGCGGCGTGTGGAGCAGCGGCGACACGCGGCGGATGACTTCGAAACCGAGGAATGCAGCGAGCACAAACACGTACAAGCTGGTAGTAAAGTCTGCAGGCACGATTTTCTCCTTGGTACTACGAACTTTGGCCGCTGGCGGCAGCCACGGGCAGCGAGAAGAACTTCCGGACGAGGGGATTTACGATCTGCCCTCCGCACGTCACCAGCGTGTCGCGAGTGATTTCGTCTTCCCGGTTCAGTTGCAGCTTGCCGTCTTTCACCAGGTGCGTGAGAAATGCCATGAGATTCCGCGCGTACATCTGGCTGGCGTGATACGGCACGAGGCTGGCGAGGTTGATGGCGCCCACGATGGTGACGCCGTGCTTCACCACGGTTTCGCCCGACTGGGTCAACTCGCAGTTCCCGCCGCGCTCGGCGGCCAGATCGACAATCACAGAGCCCGGCGCCATCTTTTGAACCATCTCTCCGGTTACCAAAATCGGTGATTTTTTGCCCGGAATCACGGCGGCGGTGATCACCACATCGCTTTCTGCCACCACGCGTCCCAGCAGTTCCCGTTGTCGCTCGTAGAAGGATTCGTCCTGGGCGCGCGCGTAACCGCGTGCGTCCTGGGCGTCGGCAGCCTCGATGGGAAGCTCCACGAACCGGCCACCGAGGCTCTGCACCTGCTCCTTCACCACAGGCCGAAGATCATAAGCAGAAGTTACGGCGCCCAGGCGGCGCGAGGTGGCGATGGCCTGCAACCCGGCGACGCCGCAGCCGATGATAAAGACGCGCGCCGGAGAAATGGTCCCGGCGGCCGTCGTCATCATGGGAAAGAGGCGCGGCACCGTGTCCGCGCCGATCAGCACAGCCTTGTAACCGCAGAGGGTGGCCATCGATGAAAGCGCGTCCATGCTCTGGGCGCGCGTAATGCGCGGCATGAGCTCGACCGCGAAGCTCGTCACTCCGGCGGCCGCGATCTGCTGCACCGTTTCGAGAACTCCAACCGGGCGCAAAAATCCCATCAGCACTTGATCCCGCCGCAGCAAGGGAAGATCAGCCTTGCCCGTCTGATCGTTCGAGCCATAGCACAGCACCTGGGTGATGATGTCAGCCTGTTGAAACACCTGGGCGCGCTCGGGAAGCGCCTTCACGCCTTTCGATTCGTATTCGGCGTCGGGATATCCGGCGCTGGCTCCGGCTCCGGCTTCGATCACCACCGTCAAACCCGCCTTGGCAAGCGCCGGAAGCACCGCCGGCACTAGCGCCACGCGCCGCTCTCCGGGGAAACTTTCCTTGGGGACGCCAACAATCATCGGTTCTCTCCTAGTCCTGCTGCCATCTGGTCCGCCATTGTTTCAAATCAAGCTTCTCAACCGGCTTTATGCCGCTCAGTGATTGCTGTCACAATTCCTGGCCGCACCCACGTTTTCCGATTGTTGTAGATCAAAGACATTCAAGCCTTGACGCCATGCGCCGGGCTTGAACCCCACAGGACTACGGTCTTGGGTCTCACTCTTATCCTGGCCGAGCTCGATATTTATCTAGCGGCACTGTTACTCTTCATTCTGGGACACTGCGGAAAACAGCGCAAGGGTCAAGTTTGTTGCCACTCCCGCAGCTCTTTGGATGGATGGTGGTATCCTCCGAGACTGTTACCTCGTTGATTGGGTTAAGGGTCAACGAGGAAATACGTCAGCGGCACATCGAAAGCCAAGGTTGTTGTCCAAATATGCCGCGAACACTCCAGAGCGGTCGGACGCTCGGACATGCCAGGGAAAGTCTCTCCAGGAGCCACCTCGCATGACGCGCATCTCTTCCCGCACGGGTCCACGCGGATCTTGGGGAGGACTGTTCTCGTAGTAGTTCGCGTCATACCAGTCACTCACCCACTCCCACACGTTGCCCAACATGTCATAAAGCCCGAAGGCGTTGGGTGACTTCAGACCGACATGGTGCATGTTGTTTTCATTTTCGTTGAGGCGCTTCAAAAAGCCGGCCTGGCCGTCGTTTGCCGCTGTGGCGCTATCCAAGTGCTGGTTCCCACTATTGTCAGCGTACCACGCAATTTCGTCCAGGTCGCCGTAGTGCGCAAGGCCACTCCCGGCTCGCGCCGCATACTCCCATTCGGCCTCGGTGGGCAGCCTGCCTCCCGTCCAACCGCAATAAGACTGGGCCTCGAACCACGTCACGTCAACCATAGGCATGGCTTCATCGGCCCAACCAGGGTTGAGTTGCTTTCCACTCGAGACCGGGTCCGTTGGCATTTGTTTTCCCGTAGCGGCCGCGAAGCGTTTATAGGCGGCTACCGTAACTTCCGTTTGCCCCATCCAGAAGCCCTTGGTGATCGTCACTGGGTGCGAAGGCCTCTCGCCCGCTTCGCACTGGCTGTCGGCGGGCGAGCACCCCATCATGAATCTTCCGGGGGCAATCCAAACGTACTTCAACTGGTCTATGGGGTTCTCTTTCACCTGTTCGCCAGCGGCGTTTGAGTGTTCGGTGGCCGCAGGTGCGGCTTGCGCT
>JASHYZ010000356.1 GCA_030042795.1 Terriglobia bacterium
ACACCGACAAGGAGGAGGGCACCGTAGCCTTCAGATTGGTGGAGAGCCGCGGCGCCTCGGAGCCGTTTGTCGTCTGCGAAATCGTGAGTCCCATCCAGATGAAGGCACCCCGGGAAGGCAGCCGCGTGCGCGTATTCGGCGTGGCTCGCTACGACGCTCAAGCGGATCGCAAGTGGTACGAAGTGAATCCGGTGTTCCATATTGCCCCGCTGGGCCGCTGACCAGTGGAAGAAACCCAAAGCAGCTCTGAAAGAGGGCTGGTACTCGTCCCCGGGCCGAAGCCCAAAGCGCGGCCGGTTCCCAGCTATTTCCGAATCAGGACTACCACCGACCGCGGACCGAGCTGATAGCTCATGCTCTCAAGCCGCTGTTCCTTTCCTGGCTCGCAGAAGTCCTTCGGGCTCGGCAGGCCGGTATCCACCACACGGCACCAGTCGCCAGGTTCTCCCTCCTGCACGACGAAGGGCAGCTCCTCCCAGTACGTGTTGATCATCACGTAGAGGTCGCTGTCATCTTGGGAGGCGCCGCGAAGACAGAAGGCCAGAGCACGGGATTCGAAGGAGAGATCGGGCGCTGCGCCAACGCCGTACCAGGACACGTCTTCCCGCCAGAAGCGGCTTCTGCCAAGCGAAGGATGCGCTTTGCGGAAGGCGATCATATTCTTGAAGAAGCGGAAGATGTCACGATTCTTCTCCAGCAGGCTCCAGTCAAGCCAGGTGGTTGCGTTATCCTGATTATAGGGATTGTTGTTGCCACGCTGCGTGTTCAGAAATTCATCGCCGGCGGCGAACATGGGCGTTCCGTTCGAAAGAAAAAGGAGGCAGCAGAAGTTCTTCACCTGGCGCTTGCGCAGTTCTACTATTTCGGCCGGGACGTCCTCGTTCCCTTCCCAGCCGCAATTCCAGCTCAGGTTGTAATCGGTTCCGTCCCGGTTGTTCTCTCCGTTGGCCTCATTGTGCTTCTGGTTGTAAGAAACCAGGTCATAGAGGCAGAATCCGTCATGGCAGGTGATAAAGTTCACGCTTTGGTACGCGTGGTAGGCGTTCATGAGGTCGTCCGGGAACAAGTCGTTGCTGCCGTAAATGCGGGCCATGGCGGCTGCAACCATACCGGGATCTCCGCGGACGAAGGCTCGCAGGTCATCGCGGAACTTGCCGTTCCATTGCAGCCAGGAAGTTCCCGGAAAGCTGCGTCCCAGCTCGTAGGTCGCCGGGTCCCAAGCCTCGGCGATAAGACGGAGCCTGCCGGGCTCGGCCAGACTACTGATGCCGGCGATCAAGGGCGGATCATGCAGATTGAGCGAACCATCTTCGTTGCGCGTGAATATTGAGGCCAGGTCGAAGCGAAACCCATCCACGTGCATCTCCTGCGCCCAAAAACGCAGGCTGTCAAAGATCATCTTGCGGACGTAACGGTGGGCGCAGTTGAAGGTGTTGCCAGTGCCGGTGTCGTTGCGATAATGAATCCCGTCCGGCTGCAAAAGATAGTAGGTGGCGTTGTCAATGCCGCGAAAGCTGTATGTGGGTCCGGCTTCGTCTCCTTCGGCTGTGTGGTTGTAGACCACGTCCAGGATCACCTCAATTCCGGCGGCGTGCAGGGCCTTTACCATACTTCGGAACTCGCGAACCACCTCTCCCGTAGATTCGGCGACCGCGTATTCATGATGAGGTGAGAAGAAGTTCAGCGGCATGTAGCCCCAATAGCTGCCTTCCTGGACGTCCTGCTGGAACACGGGGAGCAGTTCCACCGCCGTAATCCCCAGCTCCTTCAGGTACGGGATCTTCTCGATGAGTCCCGCGTAGGTGCCTCTCTTTTCCGAAGAGACGCCTGAGTTAGCCCTGTTTGTGAAACCACGAACATGCAGCTCGTAAATGACGGTGTCGGAGGTGTGGGTGGGGCGCGCTTCACCCCGCCGGTCGAAGACATGGTTGGCGATCAGCATTCCCAGCGGAGCCCGGCCAGCGTTGCTTGCTCCCGGAATTCGCGCTGCATCGCGGCTAAAGTGCTCCGGACGGAAGATGGCCCGCGCGTAAGGGTCCACCAGGATTTTTTGATTGTCGAAGCGGTTGCCGCTCCCAGGCTCGTTGGGCCCGCTCACTGTATACGCGTAGTATCTCGCCCCGGCAATGGAATCTCCCTTCAAGCGGCAATGCCAAACCTGGCCGGACTTGTTCACCACCGGGTCGAATTTGTAGGTGTACTGGGGGTGAACAACATCACTTTCCATGTAAAGGAGAAGGGTGACGTCGGTGGCGTTCTTCGAATAAAGGGCAAAGTTGTAAGCTTCTTCTGCCGGAATCCAGGCCACCCCGAGCGGCGATGGCGAACCTTCCCTGCCAGTCCAGTTATCCATAGGCGTTTCGCATGAGCGCGCAAGTTGCTAAGGCGCCTGTGCGTAGCTTAGGGTTTCTTCCGGTTTAGTGTCCAGCTTTCACAGCAGATGAGAGGCAATCCGCAAGAGGCAAGAGCCAAAAGGCAAGAGACAGTAAGAGAAGGGCTCTTGGCTCTTGCCTTTCTCTCACCTCCAACACTCCTACCTTCTATTGCTTTCCCATATGACTTGTGCCATGCTCCATATGGCCATCCAATAGGAGGATTATGGGTGACAAAACGGACGTATGGCAAGGAACTTTGGCGCTGATGGTGCTGAAGACCCTCGAAGCGATGGGTCCGCTTCACGGTTACGGGATTGCCCGCCGCATTGAGCAGACCAGCGGCAATCGGTTGCTGATTAACTACGGAACCCTTTACCCCGCGCTTCTCAAGCTTGAGCAGGAAGGGTATATCGCCTGCGAGTGGGGCGTGTCGGACAGCAAGCGCAAGGCCAAGTATTACCGGCTCACGCGCGCCGGGCACAAACAACTCGAGAGAGAAGCGAAGCAATGGGAGCAGGCCACTGCCATCGTGGCGAGGTTCCTGGCGCCGGAGGAACGATAGGGAAATTCGAAACTCGAATTTCGAAACTCGCGAGCCAACCACCGAATTTCGGTTTTCGAGTTTCGATCTCATGGTGAGGACTCATGCGACAACTACGAGCCTGGTTGCAGCGATTGGGCGCTCTGCGCCACAGGCGGCAGCGCGAGCACGACTTATCAACCGAACTTGAAAGCCACCTCCAGATGCATATCGAAGACAACCTGTGCGCAGGCATGAGTCCCGCGGAAGCGCGGCGACAGGCGCTCATCAAGCTCGGCGGCGTGGAGCAAGTGAAAGAGAACTATCGCGAGCGTCGCGGCCTTCCCGTGCTGGAGACGCTGCTCCAGGACCTTCGCTACGCTTTGCGAATGCTGCGCAGGAATCCCGGATTCACGGCTGTGGCTGTGCTGTCGCTCGCGCTCGGTATCGGCGCCAACGCCTTGGTCTTCAGCGTGGTCAACGCGCTGCTGCTGCGCCCGCTTCCGGTGGAGCGCCCGGACCAGTTGTTTTTTCTCGAAACCAAGGATTCCGGGTTCACGCAGTCTTTTCCCAATTACAGGGACCTTCGCGATCGCAACCAGGCCTTTTCCGGACTGGTCGGATACCGGGTCGCACCGATGGAGCTGGAATCAACTGCTGGTGCCACGCGCGTCTGGGGCTTGCTGGCCACCGGCAATTATTTTGACGTGCTCGGCGTGCAACCGATGATGGGCCGGTTTTTCCATCAGGCCGACGATTTGCATCCTCGCGAAAGCCCTTACGCCGTGCTGAGCTACAACTCGTGGCGGGGTCGGTTCGGCGGCGATCCTGCAATCGTCGGCAAGATCGTCCGCATCAATCGTCTGCCTTACACCGTGCTCGGCGTGGCCCCGGCCGATTTTCACGGCACCGAGCTATGGTATTGGCCCGAGATCTGGGTGCCGATGATGATGGAGCCGCAGATCGAAGCATACTCCGGAACGGGCTGGCTTGATGAAAGAAGTGACTGGAACACATTCGTGCTTGGTCGGCTCAAGCCCGGCGTATCCAAGACTGAAGCGCTGGCCAATTTGAGCACCATCGGCAACGAGCTTGCCCGAGAGTACCCGAACAATGACGAAGGGTTGCAGTTCAAGCTGGCCAAGCCGGGACTGGTTGGCGATTACATTGGGGGTCCCACCAAGGCGTTCACGCTCGGTGTGCTTGGCCTGGCAGCTCTGGTGTTGCTGGCGGCCTGCGCCAATCTGGCCAGCCTGCTGACGGCGCGCGCTGCCGACCGGCAACGCGAGATCGCGATCCGCCTGTCAATCGGCGCTCAGCGCAGCCGCGTGGTCCGCCAGGTGCTGACCGAGACGTTAGTGCTGTCACTTGCCGGCGGTGCAGTGGGATACGTGCTGGCCTTCATCTTGTCTCAAGCTCTCAGCCGCTGGCACGCTCCAATGGATTTCCCGGTACAGTTGAACGTCAACCCGGACTGGCGCGTGTTTCTGTTTGCCTGTGTGGTTTCAATCCTCGCTGCCGCCTTATTCGGCGCCGCTCCCGCCTGGCGGGCTTCAAAGACTGACGCGAATGCGGTTCTCAAAGGCGCTGCTACAAAATGGGGTCGAAGACGGCTGGCCTTTCGTGACCTGCTGGTGGTCCTGCAAGTGAGCCTGTGTTTCGTGCTCGTTGCCGCCTGCATGCTCTCCCTGCGCGGCCTTCAACAGGCGCTGAAAATGCGCCTCGGCTTTGAGCCGGAAGACGTCTCGGTGGTAGGGTTTGATCTCGGCCTTGCCGGTTACTCCGACGAAAAAGCTCGATCGTTCCAGCAACGTGTTCTCGAATCCGTCAGAGAATTGCCGGGAGTGCGCTCCGCCGCTTATTCCAATTCTGTCCCGCTAAGCATCGACCAGTCTTCCACGAGTGTTTATCCGCCGGACAAGACGACGCCTCGACCTTCGGACGGCATAAGCGCTAAGTTTTACCAGATCGCGCCCGGATTTTTTGCCACCATGGGCACGAAGCTCCTGGCCGGCCGAGATTTCACCTGGCATGATGACGCCAAATCTCCGCGCGTGGCCATCGTCAACGTGGCCTTCGCCAAGCAGGTTCTGCATTCCGAAAATCCTGTCGGTAAGAGTTTTCGTCACGGAGAGCTGGTGCAAGTCGTCGGCGTGGTCGAAGACGGCAAATACGAAAGCCTCACCGAGTCCCGGGTCCCCGTGGTCTTCTGGCCGATCCTGCAATCCCCCAACTCGACCACGGTGGTTGAGGTTCGTTCATCGCTCCCGGCGCCACAGAT
>JASHYZ010000357.1 GCA_030042795.1 Terriglobia bacterium
CCCGGCATCTTACCCTACGCTGCGAAATAACACCTCCTCGAAAGCCGCCGCATCCTCAAGCTCGAAGCGGGTAGCGCAAGCTAGCACTGGCACGCCCAGCCCGCTGAGATCCAACCCCGCAAGGTTCATCAAGTCCTTTTCGGTTGTCACCAGTGCTGCCATTGACCCGCCGCGTGCGAAGTTAAGATTGCGATAAACGTGATGATCGGGAAACACACTCTCCCGGACGACGTCGAATCCCCACAACCGCAAGTCGCGGAAGAAAGCATCGGGATTGCCAATGCCGCAGAACGCATGCACGGGGCGATCCACGAACTCGCCGGCCGCTACGGTTGCGCCTCCTGGCGCCGTCAAGTGATCGAGCCGCGTTCGGGTGCGAACAATGGGCACACTCGCATTGACCGTTCGCACCTTCGCTTCGAGAGGCGTCGGATCCGCCAGTTCCGTTCGCGTGATCACAATGAGTCCGGCGCGAGCCAGCGCAGTGCACGGCTCGCGCTGCAGTCCGGCTGGAAGAAGCTGCCCATCCGAAATGTCTCGCGTGGCGTCAATTGCCACCACATCGAGGTCACGAGCCAGCGCCAGATGCTGAAATCCATCATCGAGCACAAAGACATCTATCGGGTAATTCGCCGCAATAAGCTCACCGGTGGGGAAACGGTGAGCACTCACTCCGATCGGTACATCGGGAAACAGGCGCGCCAGCCACGCTGCCTCATCACCTACCTCGCGCGGCTCCGGCGCACGGCCAGGCTTCGGCGGGATAACAATCGCGTCGGGTCCTTCCTTGCGCTTGTATCCCCGGATCAGAACAGCCGGCCGGTGGCCGCGCTGGACCAAACGGTCAACCGTCAAGCGCACCAGAGGAGTCTTGCCGGTTCCACCCGCCGTAAGATTGCCGACCGAAACCACGGGCTGAGGGAGCCTTCGTTGGCGCAGCCAGCCTCGACGGTAAGCGGCAGCACGCGCGGTGGCGCCCACGCCGTAAAGACGGCCCAGGGGGCCGAGAGCAGCACTCACGAAGCGTGGCCCTCGACAGCAGCCATCTGCAGAGCGGGCTCCTCTTCTAACCAGCAGGCGAGCTGTGCTGTGATCCGCTTCGTCGCACCCGATCCGTTCTCCAAGAGCCGCTTCGCCCGCTTTCCCATTTCCTCGCGGAGGCGACCGTCTGCGAACAACTCAGACGTGCGTCGCGCGAGATCGTCAACATCCTTCACCTGAAAGGCCGCCCCTTCCGCCAGGAACTGCCCAGCGATATCACGAAAGTGCTGCATGTGCACACCGAATAGAACGGGCTTCGCCCAGAATGCGGGTTCCAGCACGTTGTGGCCACCTGTGGGCACCATGGACCCGCCCACGAAGGCGACGTCGGCAAGCTCAAAGACGCCTGTCAACTCTCCCAGAGTATCAAGCAGCACGACCTCGGCCTCGGCAAAGCGCACGCCGGGATTCAGCGGGTCAAGCTCGGTGCGCCGCACGAAGCGGCAGCCCCGCTGGCCGAGCAATTGGGCGACTTCCACGAAACGCTGCGGGTGGCGCGGCGCGAGGATCAGCATCGCACTTGGAAAGCGCTCACGGATTCTGCCCCAGGCTCGCAGCACGAGTGGTTCTTCGCCGGCCATCGTGCTGCCCGCTACCAGCACCGGGCCGCGTCCAGCCTGCTCGAGCGCCCGCCGGGCGAGACGAGGAAATTCGCCAAGCTGGGGCGGTCGCGCGTCGAACTTCAGGTTCCCGGCGACGGAAACCTTCTCCGGAGGCACACCCAATTGCCTAAAGCGGTCAGCGTCCCGCTCGGTTTGAGCGAATACGACATCGATTGCCGCCAGCGCGTGGCGAAACAAAAACCCGAACCGGCGGTAGCCAATGAAGGAGTGTTCTGAGAGCCGCGCGTTCACCAGTGCCACCCTTACGCCTCGCTCACTGGCCACAGCCAAGAAATTCGGCCATATCTCCGTTTCGGCAATAATCAGCAACCTCGGCCGCAAGCGGTCAAACACGCGGTGCGCGGCCCACTTCCAATCCAGAGGAAGATAGAAACGTCCTGCCACTCCGGGAATGCGCGCTTCGCCAACCGCACGGCCGGTGGTCGTGGCGTGACTCAGATAAATAGGCTGGCTGGGAAAGCGCCGCATGATCTCGCCGACAAGTCCAGCCACGGCCAGAGTCTCGCCGACTGACACGGCGTGTACCCAGATGGTCCCATCATGCGGCTCTCCGGTGAGTGACTTTGGCAATCGGCCAAGACGTTCGCGCCAGTAGCCTGGCGGCGCACCGCGAAGCCGGTCGCGAATGAGATAATACGGAGCCGCCAACAGCGCGGCGACCGTAACCAACAAGCTGTACAGCACTCCCATACCAGCCAGCGCCTGACTCGCACGGACGGGCTGAGTATAGCACGCGCACCCTGCCGGCTTCAGTCTGATCTGCCTAGGCTAGCTATGTTCAAGACCCGTGCGTGTCCGTCTGAAAGCTCGTCCTGAGGACCGGAAGCCGGCCTTCCGGAACCGACGCTTGATGAGCAGATAGGAGGAGGACAGCGCGGGATGGCTTTAAGCGTCTGCCTCGGAAGTTCGCCCATCGCCGATCCGTAAAAGGGGCTTGCTGATTCTACAGGGGTTGTGCGGCTCACGTTAGAACGAGACTCGGGTTCGTTTTAGGTTCGTTTTAGGTTCGTTTTTCCGCACTTCTATTGATTCTAAACAACTTCTCGGGTTCGTTTTTGCATTTAGGGCATACCCCCCGGGGGGTGTCCCAACTGGCAGGCCGCCAGCCAGGCAAGAGGCAAGTGCCGAGAGGCAAAATGACACAAGTCCGAAGCGTTTGCCGCAGCCTGCCAGGGCCCAACGGTGGGACGACGCGGCTCCGGCCCGGAGTGGCGGCCCTGCGCGAATTCATCAAGCCCTCTCCATAACGAATTCCTGAAGTCGCGAGATCAGCTCGACCTGCGCCGGATTGATCTTGCGCTTGGCCTCATCGACGGGAAAGAATGCGGCGCGATCCACCTCCGGAAATACCTGCTGCTTGCCGGACCGTGGCGGCCACTCGATTGTGAACGAGTTGCTCTTGATCCCCGCCGGGTCACAATCACCTTCGAGCGCCCAGGCCCGCACAACCTTGCCGGCCTTTTGCGTAATCGTGCCCAAGGGAATGAAGTCACCGCTGGGCGAAAAGCCCAATTCCTCTTGAAACTCACGCCAGGCGGCGGCGAGCTGGTCCTCTTCTGCTTCGACTTCCCCCTTGGGGATCGTCCACGCTCCGGACTCCTTGTGAGCCCAGAACGGGCCGCCGGGATGCACGAGCAGCACTTGCAGGACTCCGTCCAGCACCCGATACAGCACCAGCCCGGCACTTGATTTCGGCATAGGCTAAGTATAACGCGCAAGAAGAATAACGGCGCATTGGCAGTGGGTCAGTCTCAATTCTTTCTCGGCCATGTTCCCCCTGTCATTCCCGCGAAGGCGGGAATCCACATCGGAGAGAGCGCCTTACAGCCTGGATTCCCGCTTGCGCGGGAATGACAGGTAACGAAATGCTGGAGAGAACTCAAACTGACCCACTCCCGGCGCATTCTCCGCCTTGCTACGCTCCCTGGCGCGCTGCCCGGCGTTCCATACACTCGTTGCTGTTTATGGCCCGTTCTCCGACCGCCTATAGTAAAGTTAAAAAAAGCCAACGAGTTGGCCGAGGAACGAATGCGGACGCGCTTCGAAGACCTAAGGCGCAGTTTGAGACAGCTTGGAAGAAGTCCCGGGCTCGCTGTGGTGGCGGGTGTGGCACTGGCGCTTGGGATCAGCGGCAACACCGCCATCTTCAGTGTTGTCAACGGCGTGCTGCTGCGGCCTTTACCTTATCCGGAGCCTGAGCGGCTGGTGATGCTTTATGAGCGCACGCCGGACTTCAGCCGCGCCGACGTGTCCTATCCAAATTTTCAGGACTGGAGGCGCGACAACCAGTCTTTTGCAGGTATGGCAGCCGTTCGCGGCGGCGACTTTGTTCTCACAGGATCAGGTGAGCCCGAGCGCCTTTTGGGCGAGTGGACTTCAGCGAGCCTCTTCTCAGTCCTGGGCGTCCGGCCGCTGCTCGGCGTCACCTTTCCGCCCGACGCCGATGTTTCCGGCGCCACGCCAGTGGTGTTGCTCAGTTATGGATTCTGGCAACGCCGGTTTGGGTCTGATCGAAAGCTGATCGGAAAATCGCTGACTCTGAATGGCAAGAACTTTACGGTACTGGGAATTCTTCCGGCGGATTTTAGGTTTCGATCGCGCGCTGACCTCTACGTCCCCATCGGCAATTGGGACGCGGGAATCCTCAACGATCGTGAAATCCGCTCGGGGCTTCGAGTGATGGGACGTTTGAAGCCAGGCGTTTCGGCAGCCGCGGCGCAGGCCGAAATGGACGCTATCGCCCGACGGCTCGCCGCCGCATACCCTAAGGCGGATGGCAGCCGCGGAATAACCGTGGTGTCGATGAGAGACGACATCACCGGAAACATTAGGCCCACCCTGCTCCTGCTGTTCGGCGCCGTCGGCTTCGTGCTACTGATCGCCTGCGCCAATGTCGCCAACCTGCTGCTTGCTCGCTCGGTGGCGCGACGGCGCGAATTTGCGATTCGAACGGCACTAGGGGCCAGCCGGTGGCGCGTGGTGCGTCAGCTCTTGACGGAGAGCGTCCTGCTGGCGGTGGCCGCAGGCGCTGCCGGATTGCTGCTTGCGGTTTGGGGAACACACTTGGTGCTTGCCGCCATGCCCGCGAGCTTGCCGCGCCGCCAAGAAGTAGGCTTGGACATTAACGTGCTCCTCTTCACGCTGCTGGTTTCGATTGTCACCGGCATCTTATTCGGGCTTGCCCCAGCATTCCAAGGTTCGCGCGTGAACCCTCAGGAAGTCCTCAAGGAAGGCGCTAAGGGCGCTGGAGGGGGACGCCACCGTGCAGAACGCGTCTTTGTGGCATTACAAGTGGGATTGGCTCTGGTCTTGCTCGAGGGCGCCGGCCTCATGATGCAGAGCATTTGGCGGCTCTGGCGTGTGGATCCGGGTTTTGATCCCCACAATATTTTGACAATGCAGATTGCGCTCTCACCGGACGTTGTCGGGGATCCCCCAAAGGTACGGAGTTCCTATCGAGGATTACTCGAACGCGTCC
This sequence comes from Terriglobia bacterium, assembly GCA_030042795.1. Next base: position 5,143 of record JASHYZ010000357.1, read on the forward strand.
GAGTGACATCAGGAGTGCAGGCCGCGGCGATCACACAACTGCTGCCTCTCAGCGAGAGTGATAGCGAGGTGGCATTATGGCCTGGCCGCGGCCCCGAGCCACCGCCGGAACAAGTCTCGCAGTCCTTGTGCTACTTCGTTACTCCGGACTATCCGCGCGTGATGAGCCTGCCTCTGCTGCGGGGCCGATTCTTCGATGATCGCGATGGTACTTCCACGCCGCACGTCGTGGTGATTGACGATGTGTTGGCGCATGACCTGTTTTCGGGTGAGGAACCGCTTGGCCGGCGCATCACGATGGAATTCCTGGGCCAAGCCGAGATTATCGGAGTAGTCGGGCATGTGAAGCATTGGGGCCTGGATACGGACGATACGGCCAAAGTGAGAAACGAGCTTTACTTTCCTTTCTGGCAGGTCTCTGACGACTGGATTCGGCTCGCTGGTGCGGGGTTAACCCTGGTGCTTCGGACGGAATCGGACCCCAGGAGCCTGATTCCTGCCGTGAGGCATCAGGTGGGTGGTGCCGTGCAGGATCAACCGGCATATAACATCCAAACCATGGACGAGATGATTGCCCGCTCGGTCGCGGAGCGGCGGTTCGCGTTGCTTTTGCTCACTATCTTTGCATCGACGGCGCTGATTCTGGCTGCCGTCGGCGTCTACGGCGTAATGTCATACTCAGTGACTCGACGTACGCAGGAATTAGGCGTAAGGATGGCGTTAGGCGCCACGAGGAGCAGCGTGCTAAAACTCGTGCTGAAGGAAGGAATGACCGTCGCCTTGGTAGGAATGGCGATGGGCGTGGGGGCGGCGGTAGGCCTGGCCCGGCTCATGTCCAGCTTGCTTTACGGCGTGCACCCGGCCGACCCCTTCACTCTGACGACCGTGGCCCTTGCCCTTGCTGCGGTTTCCTGGCTGGCCACATATTTTCCCGCACGGCGAGCCACACGCGTGGACCCAGTGGTGGCTCTGCGCTGCGAGTAGACGCATTCTGTACCACAATGATGTCGCCGGGCCGCACACACGCATCATTGGCCGTCCGCTGCTGATCCCGCTTGGCGTATGACGCTCACTCCAGGCGAAACGCTCGCCGGCTCGACAGCAGTGCGAGGCGCCGCCAGACCGTCTGTGAGCAAGTGACCTTGGATGGCGATTGCAGACTCCCATTCACTTACAAGCGCCTGAGTGTACTCCACGCGGAGCTGGAGCAGCGTCCGCTGGGCAATCAACACCTGCGGATAGGCGGCTGCCATCTGGCGATATTTGTCAAGATAGAGTTCGTAGGCTTTTTGCGCGTCCGGCAGCATCTGATCGCGGTATTGGTGCACCGTCTCGTGGGCGTCAGCATAGTCGCGAAACAGGCTTGCGAAGCGCGCGCGCAGATCAAGCTTCACGCGCTCGAGTTCCTGCCGCGTGCGCTCCAACTTGGCATCCGCCGCCTGAATATTGCCCTGATTGCGGTTGAAGATGGGAATCTGCACGCCCACCTGGGCCTCACCCTCCCAACCCACGGGACTGCCCATCACGTTGAGCAGTTCGCGGTTGTAGGCAAGCCCGCCGCGCAGCTCAATGTCGGGGAACTTTGCGGCCTGTGCGCGTTTCAAGCCCGCCTCGGCGCGAGTGACGCCGACCGCCGCTTCCTGAACCTCGGGGCTACTGTTGAGGATCTGCGCCAACGCCTGGTCCCGATCAATTTCGGGCAGAGGGTCATCAAGTTTGCCGGCAAGCGTTGCGACTGGTAGCGAAGGGTTGCCAACCGTGGACGCCAGTTCCTGCCAATCACGCTCCTGCTCCGCCCGCGCAGCCGTCAGTTCGAGATGAGCCCGCCCAGCCTCCACCCGGGCCTGTAGGACGTCGGGTTGATCGGCTTGCCCCGCATTCGCCAGTTGACCGGCGGTGAGAACGGCGCTTTGCGAAAGTTGGTCCAGTTCGCCCTTCAACTCCACCGACTGCTGCGCTCCGAGCATGCGGTAATAGGCGATGCGCACAGCGTTGACCACGCGTTCACGCTGGATGGCTACCACTGACTTTGCCTGGTCTTCTTCTGCTGCCGACACCTGGCGGCTGAAACCCAGCTTACCTGCAGTCACGATGGGCTGCGAGACGAAGAAGCCGTGCTCACCCCACCGGTAGATTGGGCTGCCGTTGATCTCGCGACCCTCATAACCCACCGTGGGATTGGGATAGAGATGCGACTGCACTTTGCGCCCCTCGGATGCACGTACACCGGCTTGTGCCTCCTCCAGCGTCGGGTTGTGGGCAAGGGCCATCCTCTCGAGATCAGCTAGGGTGAGCGCGGCCGGGTTCTCTTGCGGACTTGAGCTTGGGCTTTCGGGGGCCATCTGCATTTGCTGTCCCGATAAGGGGCTGGCTTCGCAAACGAGGCACAGTAACATCGGAGCCAATGTCTTCTGAAGCCATAGATTTCTATTCAGTGCCATGTTGTCACCTCATGCGTTTTGCCGCTGCTGTCACATTCGTGGTCTGGAGGTTTTGTCTTCCTCATCATCGACCGCTCGTCACTTGCCTTCATCTTCCGCTGTGCAGTTCCCTAACGTGCTAACCGCGGGCCCCCGACGTCCGCCCGCCGACGCGTGCCATCACTTTTTCGTACAAATCCGGCGGCAGAACTCGCACCAACGTCATCATGCCTGTCACTCCGCTGCTCCATCCGGGTGCGAGGCCGTAAGTCTCCGGTTTGGCGACGGCGTCATCCATCGAGGTCATCGCCATGTCCTGCGGATAGCCGGGCACTTGCGCCGCGTTCACAGCCGCGTGCTCGTGCGTCATGCCTTGCATTCCGCCCATGCCTGGAGTGGCGTTCTCTGAGGCTAGAGGCATATTGGTGGTAGGCCGCTCGCGTTCGGCGCCCAGGCCAATCGCCCGGCCGAGGCTCGGGCCGTTCTCTTCAGAGAGCGGGGCGCCTTGCTGCATCATCCCCATCCCTTCTGGCATGCCCGCGCCAGCCGACATGCCGGGAGCCTCCAGCATCGGCCCCACCATCGAGGCCATGTGGTTCATCATGTGGTGCGGCATGTGGCAATGCAGCATCCAGTCGCCAGGGTTGTTCGCTTCGAATTCGATGTCGCGCGCTTGAGCCACACCCACCAACACCGTGTTGGCGGGCGTCCAAGCGGCCGGCGGCACGCGGCCAGCCTCAGTGCCCGTCACGTAAAAGGTGTTGCCATGGAGATGAATCGGATGGTGGTCCATGCCGAGATTCACCAGCCGGATGCGCACGCGCTCGCCAAGTTTGACAACGAGCGGTGTGGTTGCCGGGCCGCACCTGCCGTTCATCGTGAGCCAGTTGAACTCCATCGAGAGCGTATTCGGCACGCTGTTGCTGGGAAGAATCGCCCACTCCTGAAGAATGATTCCGAAGTCCTTGTCCACGGGCGGCGTGTACGCTTCTCTGGGATGCATGATGAAAAGGCCAATGAGGCCCATCATTTCCTGCATCGCCATATGAGAGTGATAGAAGAAAGTGCCCGACTGATAAAGTGTGAACTCGTAGACGAATCGGCCGCCGGGCGGAATCAGCGGCTGCGAGATGCCCGGCATGCCGTCCATCGCAATAGGGATTTCGAACCCATGCCAGTGCATGGACGTAGGCTCGGGCAAATGGTTGTCGACGATAATCCGAACACGATCACCCTGAATCACTTCGATTGTGGGTCCGGGTGCGGTGCCGTTGTAACCCCAGGCGTCTACCAGCGTGCCCGGCAGGAACTCGCGCTTTACAGGCTCAGCGACAAGGTGGAAAACCTTGACGCCGTTGTCCAACGTCCAGGCCAGCTTCGGGAGATCAGGTGTTTGCACCGAGTGGAGCGCGGCCGCCGGATTGGTGGGATCAGGCGCGTCATTGGCGGACGAGCGCTCATGAACTTGCTGTCTGCCCGGCCTCGCAGTGAATGCGAGGCCCGTTCGGCCCGCGACCAATCCAGCGCCAAGCAAGCTGAAAAACTGTCGTCTGCTATTCGACATAGATTTCCTCCTCCTTCGGGAAAATGTTTGTGGCTTGCGCAAATTCTCCAGATCCGTTTGGTTGCGGTTCTGCCGCGCTGTGTTACTAAGGCCTAACTTCTTCGGCGGTCCGAGAAGAAAAGCAGATTCTTCGCTTCGCTCCGCTCACTCAGAATGACGTCATCCTGAGCGCAGCGAAGGATCTGCTTTGGGTTGCGGCGAAGCCGCACTGTGCTACTAACGTCCACTTTCTTCTCGCGCCGCGAAGATTTTCTCCTTGAGTTTGAATGCAGCTTGCAACTTCTCCGTGATCTCTGTGGCCAAAAGCCTTCAACGCTGAGGCCACAGAGTCTCCGTGAACTCCGTGTTGAGAGGCTCCTAGACACAGAGATCGCCGAGGACTTCGGTTTGGTTGCGGCCCAAGGCCGCGCTGGGGTGAGGTTTTCTTCTCAAGTTGAGAAGAAATTGAGGCTTGGCTAAATGCGAAAAAGAGATTCTTGTTTACAGATGGAACGACCACTGGTGCGCGGCGGCGAGTGGGAGAAACCGCAGCGCACCGGAATCTGTGGAAGCAGGTGGAGTGCGGTCGACGGGCTCCAGGGACCAGGCGGTGCGTCAGGCCCTAGCCCGTGTCCGGCAGAAAGGGTCACGGGTGGAGTCAGGAGGGCGTGTAGAGTTGAAACTGAACGGTGGCCGGGACAATTCCGGCTGGGGCAGTCTTGCGTGTTTGCGGGGCCGTGCGATGCGGGAACGGAAACGGAGTGGCCGTCGAGGTTCCCGTGGCAGAGCGAAGTTTTGACAGCCGTGCGCCCGCAATTCGAAGTTCCGGCGTCCGCCGCGGCGCACGAGTTCGCACAATTGACGATTGAGGTCAGCGAGGAGGTGAATACCGCTGCAGCAGCGACGATACCTATTGTGCGGCGAGCCCGTGCCAAAGTTGGAAGCTCCAATCTCGTTCTATGGTGACGCAGGCGTTTCAATTTCGGCCAGCAGCCGGGTGACGTGTTGCTCGATCATGTCCCGCGCGCTCCGGTAATCATCGAGCGCGGCCCCATAAGGATCGGGAACTTCCCATTCCACCAGGCGCCCCTTGAATCCCTCGGGCAAAGGGCAGGTGACGTCCCTACCCATCTCCACGACGATGTCCATATCCTCGATTTTGACGTCTTTCAGACCCTTTGACGACTGGCCATCAAGAAAGAACGCATTCTCCTCCATCACGATGTGTGTGCCCGAAGCGATCCACCCGAGCGGATACAAGCCCGCGCTCCAAGCCCGCACCCTGCCCTTGCCGAGCTTATTCGCCATTGCTTCCGCCATCTGGCTGCGGCAGGAGTTGCCGATACACATGAACAGGATGTTCGTAACAGGCCGAGCTGGCGGTTGAGGCATAGCGCTCACCGCGGAATGACCGGCAGGGTGATTTCGGAGGGATGATCACGGTCATCGTAAATCGTGTTCGTGGCGGTCGCCGTGCGGCGATTGGTATTCAGCGGCTCCCCGGTGTTGGGATTGACGTCAAATCGCGGGAAATTGCTGCTGGAAATGTCTAGACGGATGCGATGGCCCTTGGCGAACACGTTCGAAGTTGGGTAGAGATGAATCGTGAATGAGTAGATGGTGCCCGGCTTCATCAGTTCGGGCTTTTCCAGAGAATTCCTGAAACGCGCCCGAATGATCCCGTCCTCCAGGTTCATGTCGATGCCGCCGGGAAAATCGCGATTTGGGGGATGCACGTCGATGAGCTTGGCGGTAAAGTCCGTGTCGGGCGCCGAGGACGCCGCCCATAGCTTGACCTCGATGGGCCCTGTCACCTCCGTGTCCTCGGCGAGCGGCGGAGTCATGAACACAAGAACGTCGCGCCGCGCTGAGAGCGGAAGAGTATCGCGGCAGTTCCACACGGCGTCGCTGCAGCGCTGGTCCCAAGCGCCCTGCAGCATAATGCCGTTGGCGGACGATATGTTCCCGCCGATGGTTGGCACAGGATTATGAGGGTCAAACTCATAACTGACGCTACTCTCCGCTTCTGTGGGCTCGTCGGTAGATAGTGTACCGTCGCCGTGCAGGTAGTACGGCGTCCAGCGGGTACGGGCGAGCGGCCACTCCTGCTCGTCACGCCACACGCCGCCGTGCAGGTGGCGGCCGTCCGCCGTTTTCTCTTCGCTTCCGCCGCCCATCACGAAAATTTTCACCGGAGCCTCGCGCTCCACGCCATTGTCGGCGCCCTTCAACCAATGATCGTACCAGCGAAGATGAAACGCCTCGTCGTCGATGGCCGCGTCAGGGCCGAACTCCACCTGTCCATGCGCGTGATGCATCTGCTCGCCGTGGATCCACGGACCCAGAATCATCTTGATGGGGCCATGTTTGGCGCGGCTCAGAGCCATGTAGCTCATCGTGGTTTGCAGGGCCCAGGAATCATACCAGCCGCCGATGAGATAAACGGGTACGTCTGCGTAGCGCGTCACCTGATCGGTCACACCGAATCCCGGCTGTTTCCAGTACGAATCGTTTTCGCTGTGACCCATCGCGTACGTGAGCCACTGCTCGTACTCGGGCGCCAGGCGCAAGGGAGTGGTCCCCGCGCGCAGCGGCAGCGCTTCGAGGTATTCGCGCCGGTGGTTCTCCATCTCTTGTAGCACGGCGCGCGTGGCCGGGTCGCGCGACGCGTGGCTGCCTATGGGCGCGCCAAAGGTGAAGATCCAGTTGAAGAAGCGCAGCTCAAAGGCGCCTCCGTTGCGCATGCCGTAATAGCCGGCGTCGGCGACAGCGCACACCGGGACAATAGCCTTCAGCCCCGGCGGATTCGATTCCGCCATGGCGTGCTGCGTGCCGCCCGGATACGAGGTGCCGATCATAGCGAAGCCACCGTTGCTCCAAGGCTGCCGAACGAGCCACTGCGCGGTATCGTAGCCGTCATTCACATCGTCGGTCATCATGTGCCAGACGCCTTCGGAGCTGTAGCGGCCGCGCGTGTCCTGGATCACCACGACGTAGCCGTGGCTGACGTAAGGAAGCAGGTAGCTGATGGACAGATCCTTGTTGTACGGCGTGCGCTCCAGAACCGCAGGAAACTTGCCTTGCTCTCGTGCACCATCTTGAGCTGGGAAACAAACGTCGGTGGCCAGATGAACGCCGTCGCGCATGGGAACCATCACATTCTTAGCAGCAACGAAAGATTCACTTGCTTGAGGTTGCTGTGCTCTGGCTTGCGGCAGGCTGAGAGACGCGACGGCGGTCCAGAGCAGTGCGAGAGCGAATGAAAATCTAGCAGGGTGCGGAAAAATGTTCGAGAACGTGTCATTCCGAGCCCGTTCGCTTGGTCCGCTGCGAACGGTTCCTTCGCGTTGCTCAGGACCGGCTCGGAGCGCAGCGAAG
>JASHYZ010000358.1 GCA_030042795.1 Terriglobia bacterium
CCTTCGTGTCGAGGCGGCCGTCGCCCTTAGTATCCTGCAGCGCGATGACTCCGCCCTTGTGCGTGTCATCGCTCTGGATCGCAACGTAAACGTCGCCGTTGGGGGCTACCACAATATGGCGTGCCGGACCAAGACCGTCCGCGGCGACCAGCGCGCAAAAACCCGGAGGCAGTGTTATGCCGCCGTTGCCGGGATCACAAGCGGGCGGCTGAGTAGCGGCCACAGCGAGCTGCATGGCAAAGAAAGCGTATGCGAGCGCCAAAGGTGCGATTGTCCGATGCTTCGAAGGAAAGGGCATGACGTCTCCTCAGTACTGTCGTGAATTCAGGCGTGGGAGCGATACTGTCGCCGCTCGTCCTGGCAGCACCAGCGAGTGGTGCTCGCAAATCGGGCGGGCACAAGGGCCGCTTCTGCGTCCAATTAACGTCCGATGTGCCAGTATAGAATACCTGTGAGGAGCGTGAATGCGTCAAATAAGAACGAGGCTCGTGGTTGCGATCGTCAGCGGCACCTTCTGCGGCATGACAAGAGTCGCGCTGCGGGCGCAAACCATAGCCTCCGTGTGGGACGGTGTGTACACCGAGAAGCAGGCGGAGCGCGGAGCCGCGCTCTACAGCCGGAAATGCGCTTCTTGTCATGGAGACCACCTGCAGGGTAAGCACCCTCAAACGCCGGCGCTCACCGGAAGCGGGTTCAAAGGAAACTGGAACGGCGAAACGGTTGACGATCTGTTCGAGAAGATCCAGACTGCGATGCCTGCTGACAAGCCCGGAACGCTGAGCCGGCAGCAGAATGCCGCTGCTCTTGCTTTCATTCTGAAGGCCAACGAGTTTCCAGCCGGACAGGCGGAGCTTCCCTCCGATGCTGAGAAGCTGAAGCAGATTCGCTTTGAAGCGGAGCGTCCAGATAAGTGATCGCGGAGTTTCGCCCAAGCGTAACGCCCGTCGCCAGGGGGTGCTGCGACGAGAAAACTCTGGTAATGCGCTAGCTTGGAGCTAAGGACAGGACGGTGCCGATTGCAATCAGGGGCGGTTGGGTGTACGCTGCGAATCGGTCAGCATAAGAACAAGATAGAAATTGCGCCTCATGGTAGCCGTTTCAGGGCCTGCGCCGCCCAGGCGCGTCAGCGTGTCAACTTACCGCTCCGAGGACTGGCCTCGTGTGGCGCCTTGGTGGGTGCGCCTCACAGAGACTTCGCCGTACGCGTCCTTTTACCTGAGCGCGCACTGGGTTGGCGCCTGGCTGCAAGTTTTCGGAGAGCGCCTACATCCGGAGATTCTCGTGTTTGAAAGGGAGGGAGATCCCGCGGGTGCTTGTCTCCTCGTTGAGAGTACGGAGCGCCGGGGACCGTTTCAAGTGCGCCGGCTTTATCTCAACACAGGCGGCGAGGGGCCGGTGGACCGAATTATCACGGAATTTAACAACATATTGTGTGAGGGGGGGTGGGAACGCGAAGTAGCAGCCGCGCTTGGCAACGCGTTGCAAGCGCGCCAATGGGACGAATTTGTGGCTGAAGGCCTGGCGCCGAACTCCGTTCTCAGTTGGCTTGAACCCGAAGCGCTCGGGGGTTCGTGGTCCAAGACCATCCGTGGCAGTTTCTACGTCGATTTAGTACAGATTCGCCAAGCGAAAACGCCTTATGAAGACTACCTTTCAGCGAATACCCGTCAGCAGCTTCGGCGTAGCCTCAAGATCTATAGACGTCGAGGCGCCATCTGCACCGAAGTTGCGCATGACCTCTACAGCGCGCAGGCGATGTTCGATGAACTCATCGAGCTGCACCAACGCACTTGGAAAGCCCGCGGCCAGCCCGGAGCTTTCGCCTCGCCTCGCAGAGTCGAGTTTTTTCGCGCCCTAATCGCTCGCGCGTTTCCCGCGGGCGCCATTCAAATGTTACGCGTTGCGGTGGGGCAGGTTACCATCGGCGTGCTTCTCAACTTCGTACAAAAGGGCAAGGTGTACTTCTTTCAGAGTGGTTTCAATTACAGCCAGGAAGGGCACCTCAAGCCGGGTCTTGTGACGCATGCTTGCGCCATCCGACACTGTCTGGATCAGGGTTTCGAGGAGTATGACCTTCTGGCCGGCGATGCCCAATACAAGCGGTCACTGGCAAAGGATCAGCGGCCCCTCGCCTGGATGGTGTTTGCGCGGCCAAACTTGAAACTGGCGATTATCGAGCGTTTGCGCGCCCTTAAGCGGGTGGCGAAGAAGCGAGCCCGAAACCGGGCGGAAGGGTAACAAACGGTTGGAATCGAGCGCGTCGGCGAATCTCTCGGCGGAGATTATTGTGGTGGGCGCGGGCCTGGCTGGATCCACTGCGGCCGCCGTACTCGGCCAGCAGGGCCGCAGCGTAATCCTGATCGACCCGCGGCCAGAGTATCCTCCGGTGTTCAAGGCTGAGAAAATCGAACCCGAACAGGCGGAAATGTTGCGGAAGCTCCACCTGCTCGAACATCTGCTGCCTTTTGCGGGGCGCGTTCGCGAGGTGCGCGGCGCATATAACGGCCGCATCTTCCGTGTCACGCCCATCGAGCAGTACGGCATCAATTACAGCGAGATGGTGAATGCGATACGCACACACCTGGCTGCGATAGTCCAATTCAAGCAGGCCCGAGTGGAGCACATTGAGAACAGCGACGACGTGCAGCGCGTCAGGCTGGCTGGCGGCGGCGCATTGACCTCGCGGCTGGTGGTGCTCGCTTGCGGCGTCAGCGGCGAGCTTCAGGCCGGCCTTGGTTTACGGCGCCACGTCATCCAGAAGGATCAGTCTGTAGCTTTCGGCTTCACCGTGGCGCGCTCCCAGGCGCAGCCGTTTGACTTTGACGCCCTCACTTATTACGCCGGCGGCAGTGACGCGCAAATTGACTACCTCTCATTGTTTCGCTTCCGTGACACGATGCGCGCCAACCTCTTTGCGTTCCGGCGCGGCGCCGATCCTTGGGTGAGGCAGTTCATCAAGGAACCCACGCCCATGTTGAAGCGGTACTTGCCGAAGCTGCGCCGTGTTCTGGGTGACTTCAACGTGGTCAGCCCGGTAGAATTCGGGCACATCGATTTCTACCGCATGGAGGGCGATCCGCAGCGGGGCGTCGTGCTGATCGGCGACGCCTTCCAGAACGTGTGCCCTTCCACCGCCATGGGGCTCAGTAAAATCCTGACCGACGTCGACGTCCTATGCTTGGAATGTGTGCCGGTATGGTTTGCCACTCCGGGGATGGAACGCGACAAGATCGTTAGCTTCTACAATAATCCGCGAAAGCAGGCCACCGATGCGCGCGCGATTCAAAGCGCCCGATACCGCAGGCGTGCTTCCACGGATCGTTC
>JASHYZ010000359.1 GCA_030042795.1 Terriglobia bacterium
ATGAGCGAGGCGAACTCAGCGTAGCAAAGTCCGGCAAAGGCGCAAGCGAGGCCGGCGACGATGAACGAGAGCACAATCCCCGGACCCGCCGTCGTAGCCGCAACCGGGCCTGTCAGCACGAAAATGCCGGTTCCGATAATCGCTCCAATGCCCAGCGTGATCAGATTAAACGGTCCCAAGGCGCGCCTGAGGCCGCCTGTCTCACCCTCCGTCTCGAGCAGCATCCCTTTCAGGTCTTTCTTGGCCAACAGATTCAAGCTCATAAAAGGATCACCTTAACAGGTCCGATCTTGGAAGATTGTTCGTTCACCTCACGAGTGCACAAGCATTTTGCAGCGGAACGGCCCGACTTGCAACAAGAGATGACTTTCGCAGGCAGATGGCAGCCGCAAAACCATGACACAATAGAGCGGGGTATTAAGTAAGACGGCCCTGTCCGGTTGATAGGCGGACCTACCAGTCCAAAGCTTGATCTTAACAGCAAGGGTGTTCGCAGAGCCGTAGTCTGGAGCAATGTCGCGTGCTGGATTTTCTCAAAAGTGAATATCACCAGCGCCGTGTAGCCCGATTCACAGTGTGGGTGCTGGCGTACGGCTTGGCGCTCTGGCTGGTGGACCGGTTTTCGGGCGGCGTACCGGGCTTTCTGTGGTTCCTGTTCTGGGTTTCGTTTCTTTTCGTTGCCGGATACTATGCTATTCGCTTGCTCAAGACTGTCACACGCACTCTGCTCTGGCATTTACGGCGGCGTCTGATATTGACCTACTTCTTTGTCGGCGTCGTTCCGATCGTACTCATTGTGCTGATGGTGCTGGCCGCGGGTTTCATCCTGAACGGCCAACTAGCGTCGTTTCTGGTGTTATCGAGGCTGCGCGATCACACCGATCAACTCGAAAGACTCGCCACATTACTGGCCCGGCACGGCGAGCACGCGAGCAAGCCCACCGCGGAGGCGATTGTCGCTGACCTCCAGAATTTCTTGAGCAACGAACTGGCGGAGCAGAATGCCGAGTACCCCGCGCTCGAAGTCACCTTGCAACTGGGCGCCATCACACGGGCCTTTCAGGCGGAGTCCGGGAAGCAGGCCACGCCAGTGGCCGCGCCCGCCTGGCTCAGCAAGGACACATTCGGTGGCATCGTCTTAGACGATAATCAACTGTACCTGCGTAGCGTCGAACGGACTAACACGCCTGACGGTACGCTCCTTGTGATTTTATCGCAGCCCTTCACCCCCCAACTTCTGGACGAGGTGGGCCAAGGCATCGGACCGGTCGGCGCCCTGTCACCCCGCGGCAATGTGCCTCGGGAGGCGGCTGGCCAAACACAACAGACTCCACCATCGCTGGGCAAGCCGCGGATTAACGTCACGAGCGGCGACAATCCTAGCGGAGAAATGAAGGCCACCAATTCAGCTTCATTGAAGCTACCCCCTTCGACCGGGTTGCTTGATTACGCTGTCTATAACATGGCGACGCTTCAACCTTATACCTGGCAAGGGGACACTGAACGAGTGCGGCCGGAGCTTGGTCTCTTTGTGGTGAGCACGCGAGTTTACGCCCTCAACCGGCAGCTCCTGAGCACACTGGGCCAATTCTCGGGCTTTTATTGGACCGCCTTCGCGGTGCTCGGTATCGTCTTTCTGGTGATCGAACTGGCGGCCCTTGTCATCAGTTGGAGGCTTACCCGTTCCATCACCACCACGGTGGACAAGCTGAACCTGGCCACCGAACGCGTGAAGGCCGGCGATTTTTCGCATCGCATCGATCTTCCTGCCCGCGACCAGTTGACGGCGCTCGGCGAGGCCTTCGACGGCATGACCGCTTCCGTGCAGCGCCTGCTGACCGAGTCTCTTGAAAAGACGCGCTTGGAAGGTGAACTCGAGATCGCGCGCGAGGTGCAGAACCGGCTGTTTCCCCAATTCACTCCCGAGGTCACCGGCCTGCGCCTCTATGGACTTTGTAAGCCCGCCCGCACCGTGAGCGGCGATTACTATGACTTTCTGCGGCTGGGTGACGGCCGCGTGGGCTTGGTGGTGGGAGACATCAGCGGCAAAGGCATCTCGGCGGCGCTGCTCATGGCTACACTGCAATCCGCCTTACACGCGCAGTTCTATGACACACGTGCAGATTTACAAGGATCGTCTGATTGGCCGGCGCACACTGCCGCCGTCGTGAGCCGCCTGAATCGCCAAATCTACGCCAGCACGCCCCGCGAAAAGTATGTCACCTTGTTTTATGGAGTTTATGATGGGGCCACCGGCAAGCTGACCTACACCAACGCCGGCCACCTGCCTCCCGTGATTTTTCGCCGGGGCAGCATGCTGAGGCTCGAGGGTGGAGGCACTGTCGTGGGCTTGTTCCCCTCTGCGCGCTACGAGCAAGTGGAAGTGCAGATTGAGCAGGGCGACATGCTGCTGGCGTTCACCGATGGCATGACGGAGCCCGAAAATAGCTACGGCGAGGAGTTTGGGGAAGACCGGCTGCTTGGTGTCGCTCGCCGCGCGCTGGGAGCCCCGCCCGAGGTTCTCATGGACGAGATCTATCGTAGCGTTAGTGATTGGACCGGCAGCTCGGAACTACAGGATGACATGACGCTGGTTGTGGGCGCGGCTCAGGGGCGGGCACGTAGCCTGACCTGAGCACATCGGTGCGATCGCTTCCCAACCGCACCCCATTGACCAACTCCCAGAGAAATGACTAACATGACTAGTATGGTTATCTTTGGGGAGGGTTTGCTATGTACGTTGAGACGTGGACTGTTGCCGAGGCCAAGGCAAAGTTCAGCGAACTGATTGATCGTGCTCGGTCAGGAGGGCCACAACTGGTTACGCGCCACGGCCGCACCGCTGTGGTGGTGGTAGCAGCCGAGGAATGGGAGCGCAAGACGAAACGAGCTGGGACCCTGGCCGACTTTCTTGCCGTCTCGCCCCTTCGCGGCTCAGGGCTCAAGGTCCCTCGCGTCAAAGGCGGCCCACGGAGGGTCAACTTGTGAGTTTTCTTCTTGACACCAATATTGTCTCCGAGTGGGTGAAGCCACGTCCTGATCAGGGTGTCGTCAGTTGGCTCACAGAGACGGACGAGGATCGTATATTCATCAGCGTTGTGACTCTGGCTGAGCTCCGATACGGAATCGAGCGTCTCGCCGAGAGCATCCGGCGCCAGCGCCTAGACGAATGGTTGCAAGAGGAGCTGCCGCAGCGCTTCGAGGGCCGGGTGCTGCCGGTCAACGGAGCCGTCGCCGATTCGTGGGGCAGACTGATGGCACGTGGCCGGAAAACGGGTCGCCCTGTAGGCGCTGTCGACGCCTTCATTGCCGCGACCGCGCAGGCGCACCACCTGACGCTCGTCACCCGCAACGTTCGGGACTTCAAACCTATGATGAACGACATTGTGAACCCATGGGCGGGCGCCCAATGAAAACCAGTTCGGAGTAACTCCGAACGGAGAGAACGTGGCAGGTCATAAACAAGTCGCATTGGTGACGGGCGGTTCGCGGGGCATCGGGCGCGAGATTGCGTTGAGCCTTGCCCAACCGGGGGTCGCGGTGGCCATCGCTTACAGAACCAACAAGACCGCCGCGCAGCGCGTGGAGGCTGCCCTGCGCTCACAGGGCGCCGAGGCTATGGCTGTGGCAACTGACGTCACGGAACCCTCACGCGTACAGAAACTTATCGAAACCGTGCTCAGCCAGTGGGGACGCCTCGACATTCTGGTGAACAACGTTGGCGATTTCCAGTGGAAGCAGGTGGCGGATTCGAGCCTGGTGGAATGGCACGCGATTGTCGCCTCCAATTTGTTCAGCGTGTTTTACACCTCAAAATACGCTCTGCCCGCCATGCGTGCGAAGCACTGGGGCCGGATCATCAACCTGGGTGCGGTGGGGGCGGAGCGGGCCTTCGGCCAAGCGACCATTTCGGCCTATGCCGCGGCCAAGTCCGCTATGGTCGCCTTCAGCCGCTCGCTGGCCCTCGAAGAGGCGCGGCACGGGATTACGGTGAATGTGGTGAATCCACCCATCATGGATGAGAACACCCTGTCTCGCGAGGAAGCTGAGCGCATTCGCGACGCTCGCTTCCCTGCCGGCCGACCGCCAGCCGCTGAAGATATCGCGTCTGCGGTTAAGTTCTTCGCCTCCGAGGAAGCCGGGTTTATCACCGGACAAGTTCTGAACGTAGCTGGGGGATGGATGTTGTGAAGTTCAGGGGTCGAAAAAGCTCCTTTTCGGCCGCCAGGGATTCTCGTGGGCCAGCAATTAGTTCACACGATACCCCTCCAACCCCATGATTCTTGTCCTCAATGTGTGCATAAAGTTTACACTCTGCCCAAGGCAAAACTGCCTCCAAGCCTGCTACTCTCCCGCAATTTACTTCCAGTCAATACTTTACTGCAGACTTCGAGCTTTGGCAGGTGAGTTGCCTACAGTGTGTTGTAGGGGTGTGTAAGTGGCCGCGACCAAGATACTGATCGTCGATGATGACCAGGGCAGCCGTGACTTGCTGAGCGAAGTGCTGGCGTCAAACGGCTATGTTGTCGCCGCCGTGGAGGATAGCGCAGCCGCGCGCGACGCGATCGCGCGCAACGGAGGTTACGATATCGTCATCGCGGACCTTCGCATGCCGAATGGGAGCGGGCTGGACCTGTTTCGGGATCTGCGCCGCCGTAAGCAACCCGAAGAACTCATTCTGATGTCGTCGTTTATGACGGGCAGTGAGAGGCAGCAGGCTCTTGAGTTGGGTGCGTGCGCGCTGCTGGATAAGCCGTTCCGTTTAACCCAACTGCTGGACGCCGTAAGCACTGTTGCGGATAGGAAGTCCATGAGCATCAAACACTAAGAGAGCCGTCGGGCTTCGGAATCAGAAACCGAGAGGAGATCATTATGGATGTGGCATCGAAAGTGATTGAAATCATTGCTCGGGAGCAGCACCTTGACCCCGACGCCATCAAGCTCGATTCGACTTTTCAAGAGCTTGGAATCGATTCCCTCGACGGAGTCAATATCCTCTTCGCCCTCGAAGAGGAGTTCAAGATCGATATTCCTGATTCCGTGGCGCAGAACATGAGGGGAGTACGCCAAGTGGTTGATAGCCTGACTCGCGTGCTCGAAGGCGGAGATATTTCCGATCTTGTGGCTATGGCCAAGAGCGATACGCAGGCTGTCACCACCAACTAAACTTTCCCGATTCTGAGGCCGAAGGTGCGCAGAGTTGTCGTAACCGGCTTGGGGGTTATTGCCGCCACGGGTAAAGACCCCGATACGTTCTTCACAAATTTGGTGCAGGGCCGCTCCGGTGTCCGCCGCATCTCCCAGTTTGACCCGTCCGCGCTGAGTGTTCAGATCGCGGCTGAGGTTCCCGACTATCGTCCGACGGACCACTTCCCGACCAAGCGACTGGACCTTCTTGACCGTTTCACTGAATTTGGGCTGATTGCCGCCCGCCAAGCCATGGAAGCCAGCGGTCTTGAACTGCGCGAAGAGGAGCGTCCGCGCTTTGGCGTCGTGATGGGTTCAGGCATGGGCGGCGCTCAGACCTACGAAGTGGGTTATTGCAGTCTTTACGCCAAAGGCGCCACCCGGGTGCATCCGTTCACCATCCCGAAGAGTATGCATAACGCGGCGGCGTCGCAAATCTGCATGGAATTCGGGGCGCAGGGCCCCTCACTGGCCGCTTCGACGGCTTGCTCGTCTTCCGGTCATGCGATTGGCACAGCATTTCACTATATCAAGTTCAATCTGGCTGACGTCATGCTGGCCGGGGGAAGTGAGTCTCCGATTACTTTCGGGATCATGCGGTTCTGGGAGTCGGTCCGTGTGATGGCGACAGGCAATGGCGACGCTAGCCGCGCGTGCCGCCCGTTTTCCGCCGATCGGGAGGGATTGGTGCTGGGTGAAGG
>JASHYZ010000360.1 GCA_030042795.1 Terriglobia bacterium
CTTGACCTTGCCTTGAAGTCGAGCCACTGCCATTCCTCCTTAGATTTGTCGCAGCAATCGCTTTGCGCTGCCGTGGAACACTCACGGATTGCGCTTCCATAGGGCTGCGGCTTAGTCTGAGGTCTTGACAGACATTACGTTCCCGCCATCCCCCGGGGCAATCAATATACTCACTTCTAGACAGTTGTCAAGGACAAATCGTACACAATTGGGGAGTACCTCATTTGGTATTTTGTCCGGCAGAATCGCGAGCCTGGGAGCTTCCCGCCGGGGCGGCGGGTGTGTGATGTTCTAGGTGCTGGCCGCCGTGCACTACTGACCGGCGAACGCCGCGAAGGGAGTTTGACATGTTGTTTATGGTGGTGGAGCAGTTCCGGAACCAGGATGGGAAATCCATTTACAGGCGCTTGTCTGAGAAGGGACGCATGATGCCCGAGGGCTTGACCTTTTTGAATGGCTGGGTGGCGGCGGACCTCAGCCGCTGCTTTCAACTGATGGAGTGCAGCGACGTCAGCCTTTTTCAACGATGGATAGCGGAGTGGTCCGGCTTGATGGAGTTTGAAGTCATACCGGTCATTGCCGGGAAGGAGACGGCCGCGGCGCTGGCCAGTCAACTCTGAACACTCTGCTCCCTTATGGCCAGGATCTTGCTGTACTTTTGCCTCATCGCTTCCAGCCGTCTCCATGGCGGGGTTAACCTCGCTTCCAGGCATCAAGCGACGCCAGGCTGCACAGGCGCCAGAACTCATGAAAGCCTGAGGCTATAATGACCTGGGTTCCATACACCGGCGCAAGGTCTGCGTGCCGGTACAGGCTGGCAGAAGGAGGCTCCCGTGAGCACCGCCGAAATTGCACTCAATCGCGAACTGACCTGCCCTAACTATGTGGACGGACAATGGAAGCCTTCGAGTTCCGGCCGGACGCTGGAGCGGCGGAATCCCGCCGACCTCGGGGAACTGATCGGCTACGCCCCGCTCTCGACTCGCGAGGAGGTTCGGGAAGCGGTTGCCGCGGCTGAGCGCGCCTTTCCGGCCTGGAGACAGCATCCGGCGCCCGCGCGTGGGCGCATCCTTGTAAACGCTGCCCGGCTGCTCGAAGAACAGAAGGAAGACTTGGCGCGTTTGCTGACGAGAGAAGAAGGCAAGACCCTGGCGGAATCGCGTGGCGAATTGGCGCGGGCTATCAACACCGTGGAGTTCATCGCCGGAGAGGCTCGGCGCCTCAAGGGCGAAACGCTGCCTTCCGAGCTTCCGCACAATTTCGCTTACACTGTCCGCCAGCCCTTGGGCGTCGTGGGCGTCATCACGCCCTGGAACTTTCCCTTCGCGGTTCCCCTTTGGAAGCTGGCGCCCGCGTTAGTTTGCGGCAACACCGTGGTGTGGAAGCCTTCCGAGCTTACGCCCTTCTGCTCGCGCCGCGTGACTGAAATACTAGCCGAGGCAGGCGTGCCTGCCGGAGTCCTCAACATGGTGAGTGGCCTGGGCGAGGAAGCGGGCGATGAACTCGTGGAGCATCCCGGCGTGAGCGCGGTGAGCTTCACGGGTTCAAACGCCGTGGGTGCGGCGATCAATGCAAAAGCCGCGCGGCGCTTAAAGAAGGTGCAACTTGAGATGGGCGGCAAGAATCCTGTGGTGGTGCTCGAAGACGCCGACCTTGATCTCGCAGCCACAAGTACTGTGCTGGGCGCCTTCGGTTCGGCCGGCGAGCGCTGCACCGCCACCAGTCGCGTGGTGGTTGTGGACTCGGTGGCTGACCGGTTTGTTGACATGGTCGCGGGCCAGGCTTCGAAGTTGACGGTGGGGAATCCGCTCGATCCCGGAACTCGTGTGGGCCCGTTGGTGGGTAAGGAGCAGTTTGAGAAGGTGCTGAAGTATCTTGACATCGGCAAGCGTGAAGCACACTTGGTTTGTGGCGGCGACGCCATTCACGGCAATAAGGGAACCAAGGGATACTTTATTCAGCCTACTGTCTTCGACCACGTTCAGGCCGGGTCACGGTTGGCGCAGGAGGAAATCTTTGGTCCCGTGCTCTCGGTGATCCGCGTACGCGACTTCGAAGAGTCGATTGCGGCAGCCAACAGCGTTCGATACGGGCTGGCGGCTTCCATCTTTACTTCAGAAGCGAACCGCATCTTCCAAGCTGCCGAGCGCCTGGAGTGTGGCATGGTCCACATCAACTCACCGACGGTGGGCGGCGAAGCCCACGTGCCCTTCGGCGGTGTAAAGGGCGCCGGGTTCGGCGAGCGCGAGTGCGGTTCTTCCGCCATCGCCTTTTATAGTGAAACCAAGGTGGTTTACGTAAACTTCACGGGACGGAAGCGGGAAGGCAACCTGTATTGAACTGTATCGAACCGGAGCTCCGCCAACCCGACAGAGGATGACAGAATATAGTGACTACAATTCCTGTAGCGGCGCTCGGAGCCTGCCCTGTAAGGGAGCGCCGAACTACGGCGGTCGCACACCACCGTTACAGTGGCGGGCGTCACTATATTGCGTAATCCTCATCGCCAGCCAGTCATTTCGAGCGTAGCGAGAAATCTCGCTCTGAAATCGACGATCATTAATCCTCAATCGTCAATCGCTCTTGTGTTGCTAGGTCGGGCCAAGGCAATTTCGCCACCCGGCGCAGGCGCGGCAGGCAGGCCAGCACGATCGAGAAATAAGTGAAGCAGATGCAGCCGCCAAAGGTGAGGGCAAAACGAGTACCGAGATGTTGCGCCACGGAGCCTACCCAAAGGCTGCCTAGCGGCGCGAGGCCCATCGCAGCGAACACGTAGAGGCTCATGATGCGCCCGCGCAGCCCGGGCGGGCTCAGGATTTGCAGCATGGTGTTGGTAAGCGCCAGCGCGCCTACCATGGTGGCGCCGAGCAACACGAGCAATACGAACGACCACCAGAAGGTATACGCGTGACCCAACAAAATCAAGGCCAGGGAAAACGCCGCCGCGCTCGTCATGATAAGTTCCCCCCGGCGCGCGGCCGTGCGCTGCGCCGCCAGCGTGAGCGCCGACATTACCGCGCCGAGGCCGGCTCCGGCCATGAGGTATCCAAGTCCGGATGCGCCCACGTGCAACAGGTCGCGCGCAAACACCGGCATCAGTACCGTGAAGGGCAGGCCAAAAAGGCTCAGGAAAGACGGTACTGAGAGAAGAATCACCAGCGAACGGTAATGGTTGACGAAGCGCAGCCCGTCCAGCACCGCGTGCCACATTCCGGGGCCGGGCTCGACGCTCCGCGGCGCCAAGTGAAGCACCAGCAGCGCCACGATAAGCGCGAAGAAGCTAAGCGAGTTTAGGTAATAGCAGGCAGCCACGCCGAGGCTGCCCAGGGCCACACCGGCCAGAGTGGGGCCGATGGCCCGCGACATATTGAACTGCGCCGAGTTCAGGCCGATGGCGTTCACCAGGTCATCGCGTGGCACAAGATCGGGCACCAGCGCCTGGTAAGCCGGACTGTTGAGCGCGCCGGCGAGGCCCGTGAGAAAGCTGATGAGCAGAATCTCGCTGATCTTTACCACGTGCAAAGACGTCACAAGGCCCAGGATGAGCGCCAGCGCGGCCATGCTGCTTTGGGTGGTCAGCATCAGCTTGCGGCGGCTCAGCCGGTCTGCAATGGCGCCTCCGGGCACGGAAAAAACGAGCGCCGGCACGCTGCCCAGAAACCCATTCAGGCCCAGCAAAAACGGCGAGTTGGTGATTACTAGAATCTGCCAGCCCAGCGCGAGGTTCTGCATCCAGGTACCGATGTTCGAGAGGAAATTGCCGGTCCAGAAGAGCGCGAAATCGCGATGGTGCAACGAGCGGAACATGACCGGCAGCCGTTTGGGCGCTATTTCCGTTGTTACGGGCGCGCTTACCGGAGCTGCTGCTTCTGCAGCGGTATTTTGGAGAGAGGGCATGCGAGTTTCTATTATAGGCGAGTGCCTGAAGCGTTAACCGGCTCGGAGATGAGAGCCCGCATTTAAGGAGAGTTCCAAGCAGAAGGGAAATATGACGAAGCCGGGACCGTTTCCGGAGCGAGCGCAGAATCGCAGAGCTTTGCTCCGCGCCAGCCCGACCGTGGTCTCCTTCGATCGGCAAAAGTCCACGGTTAGGAAAGCGCCAACCGTGGCTGCCAGCCTGTATGGCGCACGCTCACCACGCCTTCTGGATATTCTTCAACCCTTGGAGGTAGTCTTCCTTTTCCAACCTGTTTTCCACTCCGAATTCCGTCAGGATGTCCATCATCCGCCCGAGGGGCACGCCTGCCAACTCCGCGGCCCTGCCCAGCGAAGCCTCGCCGTTCTTGTATCTCTCCACGGCCAGCAGAATCCTCCCGCGCGTCACCATTTCCCGCACCGCCTTGGAAAGATCGCTCCCTTCTTCCCGAGTGATCTCGTGCAGAAACTCGTAATTATCGCGATCCATGCGAACACTCATCGTCTTGCTCACGGCTTCGCCTCCAATTTCTGCCTCGCATCCTCGATGATAGAATCCCGGTATCGACCATGTCGCTCCAGCAGCGAAAGTTTCTCAAGGGCTTCAGTCAGGTAGCGCAGAGTCTCGCTTCCCAGAGACTCTGCGGCTTCTCTTCAAATACGTGTCTCTTCGTCTGCCGGCAGTACCACGCGGTCGATGCTCAAAATCGGGTGGACGCTGACCGGCGCCCGCAGAGTTACTGAATGCTCCCGCGCGCTCGACCACAGCCAGTCTTCCGTCTGGGTGGCGCCGACATCGTTTTGAAGCTGTGAAAAAATCGGCTCAGGCAAACGGGTGCTTTGTCCCAATGATCTCACTTTGCGTCGCCGATCAACGACCGCTCAAGGACCCCTAGGCGATGGCCTGCAATCACCTCTCGCTTGGGCCGGCTGCCCTTCGGGGTTTGCTCCCTCAGGTCTGGGCCAGGGCCGATCGTACCCTCCAGCGGACACGAACCCACTGCTGGATGTTGTACGTCAGGCAAGCCCACAGCACCTCACACCGCACTTTCTTCAAACCCCGCACCCGAAATTGCCTCAATCCGATCTTGGCTTTCAGCCAAGCGGGGGGAAACTCGGCCCCGG
>JASHYZ010000361.1 GCA_030042795.1 Terriglobia bacterium
TCACCTTGACGGCCGCCGGCAGCGCGCCCCTGACGATTTCAACCATCTCAGTGAGTGGGCCTTTTCAGCAGACCAGTCCGGCTTGCCTCACAACCTTGGCAGCGGGAACGCAATGCACTATTTATGTCACCTTTGCCCCTGTCGCGACGGGCTCACAGACCGGAACGCTGACGATTACAAACAATGCTACGTCACCCGCTACGCCGTCGCCTCAGAATGTTCCCCTGACGGGCACAGGAACGGCCACTGGACCTGTGGTGTCCTTTTCGCCCACGACGCTCACGTTCGCCAGCCAGAGTGTGGGCATGACGAGCTCGCCTCAGTCGGTGACATTGACCAACACCGGGGTAGCCACACTGAACATCACGAGTGTTAGCCTCACGGGTACGAATCCAGGGGATTTCCTGATCTCGGCAAACACCTGCGGAAGCTCGGTAACGGCCGGCGCCAATTGCACCATTAGCGTCACGTTCAAGCCAACGGCCACCGGCACACGAACGGCCTCGGTGAGCGTTGCCGACAATGCCCCCTTCAGCCCTCAATCAGTGGGCTTAACTGGAACCGCAACGAGCCCCAGTGGACCGGCAGTGACGCTGGCGCCCAATAGCCTTACATTTACCAGCCAGGCTGTCGGCACCACGAGCCCGGCACAACAAGTGACTCTGACGAATGCCGGCACCGCGACGCTGAGCATCACGAGCGTCACTCTCACGGGCACGAATCCAGGGGATTTTTTGATCTCGGCAAACACCTGCGGAAGCACCGTTGCCGTCGGAGCCAACTGCAATATCAGCGTAACGTTCACGCCGACAGCTACGGGGACGTGGACAGCTTCAGTCAGCATCACGGACAACGCTACGGGCAGCCCGCAATCAGTTCCTTTAACAGGAATCGGTGGGAGCTCCGGTACGCCAGCCGTCTCCCTCTCGCCCGCCAGCCTCACTTTTCCATTACAGGTTGTCAGCCAGTCGGGCCCGGCGCAAACGGTGACCTTGACCAACACGGGGAGCGGGACGCTCAGCATTACCGGCATCACCATCACCGGAACCTATTCGCGCGACTACACGCAGACGAATACTTGCGGGACGAGCGTGTCAGCAGGGGCGAATTGCACCATCAGTATGACGTTTAAGCCGCACGAGTCGAGCCCGCCTACCAGCATGGCGACCCTAACGATCACCGACAATGTCGCGGGCAGCCCGCAGGAATGTACCGGCAGCACGGTTGCCCAGTGTGTTGCCTTGAGCGGCACAGGCACATTTGTCCAGCTCGTCCCCACCAGTTTGACCTTCGCCAGCCAAGCAGTGGGCACCACCAGCGGGGCCCAAACGGTAACGCTCACCAACACGCAGCCGAACAACCCGATCAGCATCACGAGTATCACCATCACGGGGGCTGATCCAGGAGACTTCGCAGAGACGAACAATTGCTCTGCGACGGTGGCGATCGGAGGAAGCTGCACTATTAACGTGACTTTTACGCCAGTGGCCACTGGAACGCGCGCAGCGGCAGTTTCGATTGCGGATAACGGCGGCGGCAGTCCGCAGACGGTGGCACTAACGGGGACGGGCGCCGGCGCGCCAGCAGTGACCCTTGCGCCCACCACCGTGACGTTCCCCGCCCAAGGGACGGGCACGCCCAGCGCACCACAATCAGTAACGCTGACCAACACCGGGAGCGCGACGCTGAGCGTTACCAGTGTGATTATCACCGGCGCGAATGCCGGGGACTTCACGCAGACGAACACGTGCGCCACGAGCGTGGCGGCCGGAGCGAGCTGCACCATCAGTGTGATCTTCACTCCGGCGACCACCGGAACGCTAACGGCTTCGCTGAGCATTTCCGATAACGCCGGCATCGGCACGCAGACAGTGTCCCTCAACGGCACGGGCGCGACGGCCCCAACCGCCAGCCTGTCACCCTCGACGATGACTTTCAGCCCTCAGGCGGTAAGCTCCACAAGCCCGGCCCAGGTGGCGACCTTGACGAATAACGGTGGCTCCGCCCTGACGATCAGCGGCATCAGCACCACGGGTCCGTTCGCCAAAACCAGCACCTGCGGCTCGTCATTGGCCGCAGGCGCTTCCTGCACCATTAGCGTCACTTTCTCGCCAACAGCCGCCACTGCCGCCAGTGGCAAGCTGACCGTCAGCGACAACGCCGCGGGCAGCCCGCAAACGGTCACCTTGACAGGTACGGGAATCACACCCCCAGGGGCGAGCCTGTCGTCGGCCAGCATCACCTTTTCTTCCAGCCAGGTTGTCGGCACTGCGAGTGCTCCCCAGACCGTGACTCTTACCAACACCGGGGGCGGAACGCTGACGATCACTTCCGTGAGCTTCACGAACGGCAGCTTCGTCCAGACCACCAGTAGCGGCGCTTGCGGAGCGAGCTTAGCTCCAGGCGGCTCCTGTACGATAGCCATCGAGTTCAAGCCCTTGGTGGCGGGAACAATCAGCGGATCGCTGATGGTGGTTGATAATGCGCTGAACAGCCCTCAGTCTGTGACTCTCACCGGAACCGGGGTGGCCGCGGGCGTCGGCTTTCAGCCTAGCACCGGCCTTGTATTCCCGGGCCAGCCGTTGAACACCAACAGCACCCCCCAATACGTGACGCTCACCAACACCAGCAGCACAACGGCGCTTTCGATCTCGAGCATCGCCATCACCGGTACCGACCCATCGGACTTCTCCATTGGCAGTAACACTTGCCCGATGTCGTCCGGCAGCACGCTCGCCGCCGGAGGCTCGTGCAAGATTTCGGTCACGTTCTCGCCCAGCACAGGCGGCAATTTCTCGGCGTCACTTACCGTGACCTATAACGCAGCGGGCAGCCCGCAGAGTCCGCAGAGTCTGCCGCTCTCGGGTGGAGGATCAAGCTTTGCGTTGACCGCCCCCACGTCGAGCGCAAGCGTGGCGGCCGGGCAGCCAGCGAGCTACGGTCTCAACTTTGCGCCCACCGGCGGATTCAGCGGAATGGTTACGCTCTCCTGCACCACCACGGCCCCTGCGGCTTCGTGTTCCGTCAAGCCGCCCACGCTCAGCCTGAACGCGCCGAACTTGGCGGCAGCCACCGCGACGGTAACAACGACTGCCGGCGCCGGCGTTCCGCCGAAGCGGCATTTCCCGCTTGGACCGGGCCCATGGATGTGGTACGTGCTGGTGGTCGTCATCGCTCTCGGTTGTGGCTTAGTGGGCAGATTGCGGCAGTTAGCTCGCTGGCCATTAGCTGCGAACCCGGAACTCCGAACCCCGAACCCCGGCTTTTTACGCTGGGCGTTGGCAGGAGCACTTGTTCTGGTGCTCGTCTGGGCGGGTTGTGGCGGAGGAGGCTCGACGACGTCCACGGAGCCGACCTCCACGCCGGCGGGCACCTATCAGGTTACGGTTACTGCTAGTTCCGCCAGCGCTTCTCAGAACGTCAGCCTGACTCTGACTGTGCAGTGAGCGGGTGATTGAGTGATCGGGCGACTCCCGACTGAGGCTAGAATGGTAAGCAAGGTACTCTCGATAAGAACTTTGGTCGTCATAGCTCTGCTAG
>JASHYZ010000362.1 GCA_030042795.1 Terriglobia bacterium
GCCGCATCGCTGCAGCAGCACCCGCACAGTAGCAGAGCGCAGCGGCCCGCAATCAAGCACCTGCGGACGAGGCACATCCTCCAGGTACTGCCAGAGCCACTGCAGACCAAAACTGGGAAGCGCAGCCGAGGAGGAAGGAGTCCCGGAGCGATCCAGGGTTACGCGCATCGTCTCCCACCCGGGGCCGTGTCACTTCCCTGCTGCCGCCGCTGGCCGTGCGCCGCGTAGCGAGTCCCGGGACGGTGGCTTCAGTTGCTTCGCACCGCCTGAACCTGGGCCCGCGGAGCCGCCTCCGCCCGTCCCTCGCGCAGAATCTCGATGCTGCCCTTGAAGTAGGCCCCGTCCTCGATGGCCACGCCAGCCGAAACCAAGTCCCCGGTGACGTTGCCGGTGCGTCGAATGTCAATTTTTTCGCGCGCCGTCACTTTCCCTGTTACCGAACCGTGCACCACAACGTGCCGGGCCCGGATTTCGGACTTTACTTGGCCTTGCGCTCCTACCGTGACGGTGTGCTCGGCCACATCAATGGTGCCTTCGAACTGGCCTTCCACCACGAGGTCTTCCTTGCCGGTGAGCTCTCCTTTGAGGGCTATTGACCGGCCCAGCACGGAGGCTGGCTGGCCACCGGCGTTTGTGGGAGTAGGGCGTGGGGTTGTGTCGGGCATATGTTTCTCCATTCGAGAGGGCTCGGACGGCGAAGAAAATGCCAAGTCCGGCTTTAGACCTAGGTCTGAGCTAGGGTTTGCAGTTGGGCTGACGCCCAAGCTTCCGTTAGAACCCTTCGGGCTGGGAGGGCGTGGCTTTTTTTCCCATAAAGGCATAAATCCCGTCCTGTTACGTCGCTCCTCCGCTGGGTAGCTGAGCTTCGTTTCAACTGCATATTAACCGTTTTGCACCACGAGCGCAACTTTCTGCGGGTGCCTTCGTGGCATCCGTGCCGATGGTGCCACCAGCAGGACTCATACAACTTTAACATGACAGGTTGCATTCCCAAATGACTTCACGCGCGGAGGTGCGTCTGCGGCAACACGTCGAGCGGGCTGCTGGCGAGAGTGGTAGAATCACCCAGGGCCAAGCTGTGTCCCCGAAAAGATGACCGCGCGAGACATTTCAAGGACGACGCACCGGATCACGCAGCGGGTTCTCTCTAGCAGCAGCCTTAGCAGTTCGCTAAAAAACTCGTCCAAAGTGTCATTCCGAGGAGCCCAAGACGACGAGGAATCTCGTATTTCCTTTAGTTTCAAAGCGAGATTCCTCGCGAAGTTTACCCTGAGCTCCTTCGCTGCGCTCCGAGCCGGTCCTGAGCAACGCGAAGGAACTGTTCGCAGCGGAGGAGCGAACGGGCTCGGAATGACCCGGTTCCGCAAGGTTTTTCAACGAACTGTTAGGGCGGGCGCGTGCTTTCGGCGGTTGCGTCGGCCCTCCTGCTTTCTCTATAATCTGTCTCGGGGCCAACCCTGCTAATTCCCACTAACAGAGATGGAACTTCCGCCTTATGTCCAATTCAATTGTTAAGAAATTGCAGGATGAAATTCAGGCCTTGGAGCACGAGCTTAACCACGAGCTACCGGCCGAGCTGAAGCGCGCACGCGCTCTCGGCGACCTCAGCGAAAATGCTGAGTACATCATGGCTAAGCAGCGCCAGGATATCGTCAGCGCGCGTCTGGGTCAGCTTAAGAAGCGGTTGGCGGATATGTCGCTGGTGAACATGGCCAATATTCCCAAGGACCGTATCGCTTTCGGCTCGCGCGTGGTGCTGTATGACATTGACCGTGACTCAGAAGTTGAGTATCGCCTGGTGACCAGCGAAGAAGCCGACTTCGCCAAGGGTCTGATTTCCACCACTTCGCCCATCGGCCGCGGCCTGATGGGTAAGAGAATGGGCGACACCGTCAAAATCAGCACACCCAAGGGCGGTACTCGCGAGTTTGAAATTAAGGAAATGCAGACCATTCATGA
This sequence comes from Terriglobia bacterium, assembly GCA_030042795.1. The sequence continues at coordinate 1,960 of JASHYZ010000362.1, forward strand.
CCAGGACGGCGCCGACCCGTCAGAGCCTCCCTCGGCGTAGCCGGTGGTCCGGCAACCGAATTCCGCAATGCGGACAGCAAATTGACCCACTATCCGTAGCCGTCCTTTATTATGAGCACGAGAAAACCGTGTAAAAAATTACACAAAGCCACCGGGGATATTGCAATTGAGTTAACAGGGCTGCTCATCGTGTTGCAACTCGAGCTAAGCCTCAGCCGTGTGTGCCGTGGCGAGAACGGCGCGGCATCTCTTGAGCTTTCCAATCGGAAATCGGAAATCGCGAATAGGCAATCGATCTTGATGTTGATTTTGGGTTTTGACACGACGAGTCCCGAGGGCGGCGTGACGCTATATCGCGATAGCGAGAGCCTTGGCGACGTGCACGCGGATGGGAAAGCGAACTATTCGGTGGCGCTGTTTGAGATGACGGACCGATTGCTGGCGAATGCCGGCGTGCGCCTTGAGGACGTGGACGTCTTTGCGGCAGCCAGCGGCCCAGGTTCCTTCACCGGCATACGCGTAGGACTCGCTGCGGCTCAGGGTTGGGCCAAGGCCTTTGGCCGTCCGGTGCGTGGAGTGTCAGTGCTGGAAGCGATGGTGGAAGCAGCGCAGCCTCATGGCGATGTGGCACTGCCACTTCTGGATGCGCGGCGCGGCGAGTTTTACAGCGGAGTGTTCCGGCGCGGCAGCGCTCATGGAACAAAGGGGGTGCTCTCTCCTGGCGAATTCGCCCTTGATGGGGAAGGCTTCGCCGCGAATGCGGCGCGGATCGCTTCACTGGTGACCCAACTGACGGGTGGCGGCAACTCAGCAATCAACATTGTCATCCGCGAGCACGATCAGGCTGCGCTCGAACTGGCGTCGCAGCTCGCGCCGTCGGTGAAACGGACCGCGGTGCCGGGTTTCTTGGCGGGGGCTATCGTCAGCGTGGCCCGGCGGGCGGCCCGCGAAGGACGGCTTCAGCAACCCGAGGAACTCGACGCCTGGTACATCCGGCGGCCTGATGCTGAGATGAATTGGCGGGGATGAGCCTGTGGACCTCAGCATCTTCTTCATTCGTGATTTCGAGATCGGCGACGCCTCAGCCATCATAGAGGTCCAGCGCATGGCTGAACAGTCCGCCCAGTGGCAGGCTGCTGATTACGAGCGCCTAGCGGGCGACGCCGGCGGCCTGATTCTGGTGGCGCAGTCGCATAAGACCGGCGCCACGATTGGGTTCCTGGCGGCTCGAGTGATGGGAGAAGAGGCAGAGCTCTATAACCTCGCCGTGGCAGAGACGCAGCGGCATCGAGACGTCGGAAGATCGCTGGTGCACGAATTTCACCGCCGCCTGGCGGTTGCCGGAGTTATTCAGGTTAGCTGCGAGGTGCGTGCTTCAAACGCGGCGGCGCTGAACCTCTATCGCGCGTTTGGTTACGTGCGGTCGGGCCTGCGCCGCGGCTACTACGCGAGTGACGGCGAAGACGCCTTGCTACTGCAATGCGACCTGCGTTACGCTGCCGCGTGGACTGTTCAGTCGACCCTTCGGATTCAAGACCGTAGATGAACTTGGTTGGGGTTAGTCATGAGGCACGCAAACCTTTGGCTGCTGACGTTTCTCTTCTCCGCCACCGGGGCCTTCGCGCAGGCCTCGCAGGCCGTGCAACCGCAAGCAGGGCCCGCGTCGGCGCTTCAGCCCGCCGACCTTACGCACGCCACGCCGGATACCCTCCTCAAGGTTTACGGTCAACTTTCCAACCTACAAGGCAGTGACCAATACGCGGTGACGGAAAACGCGGTGTTGAAACGTGATGCCGGTACCTTCACGTTCCAGCACGGTCGCTTGGCTTTTGCGGCGCCGGTGGCAGGACGCGTGGTGGCCGCAGTCTTCACGGGCGAGGGCGTCTTCAGGCTCGACCCGCCCACGGAGATGGACCGCCGCCAAATCTCCCGCTTCACCAAGGAGCCGAAACTCGAGGACGGCTTTCGCGAGGCCGTGTTCTTTTTCAGCGATGACTCGTGGGCGCAGCTTGCCAAGCTCGTGAACGTGCGCGGGGGCAGCGACGCCGATGCCACCGGCCGCGCTCTTGAGTCAGCGCAAAAAGAGTACCGGGAGCGCTTGAACAGCTGGTGGGAAAACGAGCGCACGGGTGAGTTTCCGATGCGAAACCTGCCCGCGCGGATGCTTGCCGACTTCTCCGACAGCGCCAGCCGTGGCCTCTTCCTGGCAGACATCAAGAGCGAGCATCACGATCGGCTCTTCTACCAAGTGAGTTGGAACCGCGACGGAGTGCTGCTGCCCGTGTTCTCCAATGACGAAGAAGTGATGCTGATGCATTGGAAGCCAGGCGAGTATTCCGAATGGTGGTCAGGGTTTCACCTCGCTGAGGAATACGCGCGTAACCCTCACCCTGAACATCGTACGCTGCTGGCGCACGCTGCGGAGGAGCGCATCGACGCTGACGTCACCGGCAACCACATCTCGGCCACGGCTGAGATTCATTACGAAGTGCCGGCCGCGCCGCTGCGACTGCTTCCGCTGAACCTGGAAGGCGTACTGCGGATCTCGGAGATCAGGGACGAGTCCGGGAAGAAATTGAATTTCATTCAGGAGGATCGCAAGCTGGCAAGCGATCCCTGGGTGATTCTGCCGGAGCCAGCCATGCCCGGCCGCAACTACACTATGAAAGTGGCGTATGAGGAAGACTCTACGCGCGAAAGCCGCATTATTCACCAGGAGGGCGCGGGACTTTATTTCGTGGGGGCACGCGAGTCCTGGTACCCGAGCTTCGGCGCCTTTGATGATCGCACCCATTTTATCCTGAACTTTACCTCTCCTAAGAAGTTCGTCTTCGTGGCCACTGGGCGGCCAACTGGCGCCGATAAGGACGGCAAGGACCTCATCACCCATTGGAAGTCTGAGTTTCCTTACAGCGTGGTGGGCTTCAACTACGGCGATTTTGTATCGAAAAGCAAGTCAGATCCCAACCTCACAGTGACGGCGTATACGGGCCGCAATCCACCCGATGTTTTGAACAGCCTGAGTAACATGATGGATCTCTATGACATGCAGCACGGGGGCAGTCCGGGCGGAAACATCGAAGCCCAAACCGGAATCCTCAGAGGTGGCTTTAATACAGCCAGCCAGGCCCAATACGCGGCCAACATCAGTTACGCGGCCTTCAGTCTTTACCAGCAATTCTTTGGTCCGCTGCCCTTTAGGACGATTTCGATTACCGAACAGCCCGTCTTCGGGTTCGGGCAAAGCTGGCCGACACTCGTCTACCTGCCTTGGGATTCGCTATTGGACGCAACCACGAGAAACAGCCTGCGCTTACAGAATACTGGCGAGGCGCGCGAGTTTTATGACGTGGTGGCCGTCCACGAAATGTCGCACCAGTGGTGGGGCCACATGGTGGGATGGAAAACGTATCGCGACCAGTGGATGTCCGAGGGCTTTGCGGATTTCTCAGCGTCACTGTTCATCCAGGCGACTGACCCCAAGAGATACCGCGCCTTCTGGGATCTGCGGCGCATGCACCTGCTGTCGAAAGACGCCGCCGGACATCGTCCGGTGGACGTGGGGCCGATCGCCTTGAATTACCAAACGGATGCCCATCTTGAGCCGCGCGCGTCATACTACCTCAGATACGAAAAGGGTGCGTACGTGCTTGAGATGCTGCGCGCGCTGGCGGAAGACGCAAAGTCAAGGGATCCCGATCACGTCTTCATTGAAACCATGCGCGACTTCGTCTCGACCTATGCAGGCAGGAATGCATCCACCGCAGATTTTCAACGAATCGTTGAGAAGCACTTCGGCCAGCCCATGGACTGGTTTTTCAACGAGTGGGTGTACGGGACGGAGATTCCCCACTACGACTTCAGCTACAGCCTGAAAGACGCCGGCGGCGGCAAGACCGTAGCTCACATGTCGCTCACGCAGTCCGGGGTTTCAGATTCGTTCTTTATGAGAGTTCCCCTCTATGCCTGGGTTCAAGGAACGCCGCGGCACTTTGCGCTGGTCTCCATCAAGGGCTCGAACACGCAGAGTGGAGATGTCACTTTTAATGGGCGGCCCGAAAAGATCACGCTGGACGAGTTTCACACTATTTTGGCGGAGGAGAAGCAATAAGCCTGGCGCGGCATCGGCTTCAGCCGGCGTGGTGAGTTGTTACTTTCAACCGAGAGGTGCTGAACGGGATTGCACGACAGGCTGTGTACCGCGCGGATGCAAACACCACCTGAAACACAAAACCCCAGCGTTACTCATAGCAGTAAACGCCGGGGGCGTTCGCCAGTACCAGAGACGGAGCGCTGACCTAGCAGTTCGTTGAAAAACTCGTCCAAACTGTCATTCCGAAGAGCCCAAGGCGACGAGGAATCTCGTATTTTCTATAGTTTCGAAGCGAGATTCCTCGCGGAGTTTACCCTGAGCTCCTTCGCTGCGCTCAGAGCCTGTCCTGAGCAACGCGAAAGAACCGTTCGCAGCGGAGGAGCGAACGGGCTCGGAATGACCCGGTTCCGCAAGGTTTTTCAACAAGCTGCTAAACGGTGAACGAGCTGCCGCAACCGCAGGTGGACTTGACGTTAGGATTTTCGAACTTGAATCCGGACCCCTCGAGCGTCTCAACAAAATCGATCTTGGTGCCCTTAAGGTACATCAGCGAGGCTTGATCGACAAAAACTTTGAGGCCTTCGAACTCGAACACCTTATCGATGGGGTTGGTCTGGCTCTCAAAATTCATTTGATAGGAGAAACCCGAACAGCCTCCGCCAACAACAGAAACGCGCAACCCAAGCGGCGCGGGATCCTGCTGGGACATGATTTCCTTCACCTTCTCGGTGGCGTAAGGTGTGATTTCTAAACTAGCAGCCATTGCCAACTCCTTTGGGGTTTGTGAGTTTCATTAACCGGGCCAGACTTCGCTCTTACGGATCCAGATTAGCAGAGGCATAGAGGAGAATCAAGAGCGTTGCCGGCCGATTCTGCTGGCAACCTGAGAACCAGCAATCCGATATGGAAAATACTGCGCACCAAAGGGGCCGTTTGCGAAGAATTTACACTCGTTGCGGTCATCGTGCCCTCGCGGTCTCTCGAAAATTCAACGACTTGCAGAAGGGTGCGGCTTTGGCGGGCAGTTTGCACGAAGCCCGGTGCGCCTGCAAAGCGCCTTCGGCGCCTATGTGGGCGTCGCGGTCCCCCCTCCGCGAAGGAGCCGGGGAAGCAACTCGAAGCCAGCAGCTAGGATACAAGCTGGGGTTGGTTTCGGGAGCTCCCCGGATTCCTCCTTCCAGTCACCGCAGGCCTTCCACTAACCCGTGTGCCCACAACCAAGCAGGCGTCGACAGTCAAAGGTCGAAGGCCAGAAGGCGACGGCTCCCACAGCATCGGTTGTTGGCGAGC